>JBDRFO010000030.1:0-2071 GCA_043818655.1 Chloroflexota bacterium | reverse complement strand
ACATGCCATTGAGATGAGGTTCCTGACGATGGACATGGAAGGCGGTTACAAGCTGATGAAGGCGATATCACGTACCCGCATTCCTGATGATATACGCAGTCTCTCCAACGCCTGGGAGGTTAAACAGGACCCGTTACCGGTAACACATGCCAAAATCCCCGTCGCTGCAATACCTGAGTATGGCCCAGATGAGCCCGAACTCAGAGTAGCGGTGGAAGTTTCAGCCAACACTGAAAATGAGCTAAATGCCAAGATATCGGTCATCGAGGAAATGGTAAACGAAGAGCTTAAAGATGTCAAGATGATAGGGCCTCAATTTATACCCAGCGCAGTATCACGATATCCCCTGCAGGTGCTGGGAGTGTTAAGTTCCGGTGGAGGATTGACATGGGTGGGGACATACGGTCCCATGAGCAAATGGTTGGAAACAGCTGAGAAAGGCACCCTTCTCCAGGATAAATATGGCTTTACGCGTAGCTGCTACACACGGGTCATGAGGGAAGGACATTTTGTCGCCCTCAGATGGCTACTTCCTTTCAATAAGGAAGACCCTGAGGAAGTGGAGAAAATTCGTTTGCTGTCCCTGGAACAGCTAGACATGGCTATTGAAATGGGCTATATCCCTTACAAGACCCCGGTCTGGGCAATCAGAAAGATAGAAGAGCGAGCTGACCCTAACCTGATAAAACTGCAACGAAGGGTCAAAGAGATGCTCGACCCTAACAATATCATGAATCCAGGCAGATGGGGCGCACCTCAGGAGTAACCGTCCAAAGGACTAGAAACAGGAGTAAAAAATGAGCCTTGCTGAAGTAAAGGAATGGCTTTACGCATGTATGAGGTGCAGCACCTGCAAGGAAGTAAAGAATCTATTTGTTCCTTCATGCCCCGCCGGTGAAATGTATCAGCTTGAATCCTATTTCCCTTCCGGGAAACTGCTGATAGGAAAGGCCATTTATGAGGGGAAACTGGACCTGGCCGATGATGATATACGGGACAGGATATACGCCTGCACAGGCTGCCTCTCCTGCGAACAACAATGCGGTGTCTATCATCATGAGCACATCTTCGAGACTATCCAGGCGATACGGACAGAAGCGGTAACACAGGGATACCTGAATCCCGCCTACATGGTTATGATTGACAGCTTAAAGAAAGACGATAACGTGCTGGGCAAACCGAAGGCAGAACGGGGAGACTGGGCTAAGGGCATGGAAGTTAAGGATGCCAATCATGACAAAGCGGAAGTGTTGTACCGCGCCGGATGTATGCTCTCATATGACCCTGAGCTGCGGGACGTACCACGAAGTGCACTGGAAATAATAAAAGCGGCAGGTGTGGATGTGGGAATCACGGGCGGGGAAGAGACTTGCTGTGGAAACCGTGCTTACGAAACAGGATACCTGGGAGAATTTACCAAGTACGCAGAGCATTGCCTGGAAACCTATAATAACATGGGGGTAAGCAAGCTGGTGACATCGTGCTCCGATGGATACAGCTCGCTTAAAAACCTCTATTCAAAAATTAATATTAAAATGAAGTTCGAGGTACTGCACATGGTTGAGTACATCGAGCAACTTCTTAATGAGGGCAGGATTACATTTGCCAGAAAGGTACCGATGAAGGTTACCTATCACGACCCCTGCCATCTGGGGCGTCACATGTCTAACGGTATGTACGAACCTCCACGAAATATATTAAGCAGCATACACGGAATAGAGTTGGTGGAGATGGAGCGCAACAGGGAGAACTCGTGGTGCTGCGGCGCCGGGGGTGGAGTAAAGCAGGCTTTTCCCGACTTTGCATTGTGGACGGCTGGAGAAAGGCTTAAGGAGGCGAAAGATACCGGAGCTACAGCACTGATTACCAGTTGTCCCTGGTGCGAAAGGAACTTCAAGGATGTAAAAAAGGAATACGGAGAAGACATCGAGGTCTATGATATCGCTGAGATAACGCTAAAAGCTATGCAGAAATGATTGACCAAGAAACAATCACGATTCCTCCAGATTGCACCAAGAGTACGGGAGTCATGAGAACAGGAAATAATCCGGAATTATATACTTGACACAGG
>JBDRFO010000029.1:0-29165 GCA_043818655.1 Chloroflexota bacterium | reverse complement strand
CTCTTCCTCATGCCACCCTGGCGGGGCGATAACTACTCTTATCGGTATATTGTATTTCTTGACAAAGGCGAAATCGCGCTCATCGTGGGCGGGGACGCCCATCACGGCACCGGTGCCGTAGCTCAGGAGAACATAGTCGGCAATCCAGATGGGGATTCGCTCGCCGTTAAGGCGGTTGTTGGCATAAGCACCGGTGAAAATACCGTCCTTCTCCTTTTCAGTGGAGAGCCGTTCCCGCTCATTACGACGCCTGGTGCGTTCAATGTAGGCCTCAACCTCAGCTTTCTTATCGGGGGTCGTGATTTCAGCGACCAGGGGGTGTTCCGGGGCAAACACCATAAAGGTGACACCAAAAACGGTATCGGGACGGGTGGTAAATACCCGTATCTCCTTCTGTGTTGCGGATGAAGAGTCAATAAGGAACGATATCTCGGTGCCCTCGCTTCTCCCCACCCAGTTACGCTGCATGAGCTTGATGCGCTCCGGCCAGTCCAGACCGTCATGACGCATCAGCTCATCGGCATATTTCGTGATGCGGAAGAACCACTGCTCCAGGTTACGGTGAATAACGGGGGTTTCGCAGCGCTCGCAGACAGCGTCTTCCCCGATGACCTGCTCGTTCGCCAGGACGGTCTGGCAACTGGGGCACCAGTTGACCGGTGCCATGGCGCGGTAGGCAAGTCCCGCTTCGTACATCTTGAGGAAGAACCACTGTGTCCACCGGTAATACTCCGGTAGACAGGTAATTGCTTCACGGCTCCAGTCGTAGATTGCGCCAATGCTTTTTAGCTGCCTACGCATGTTGGTAATATTCTGCATTGTCCAGTTGTGCGGATGGATGCCGCGTTTGATGGCGGCGTTCTCGGCAGGAAGCCCGAAGGAGTCAAAGCCCATCGGATGTAAAACGTTATATCCCTGCATCCGTTTGAACCGGGCGCGTACATCCGAGGGCACCATGGCATACCAGTGCCCGATGTGGAGGTCGCCTGAGGTATATGGGAACATGGTCAGGGCATAGTATTTTGTCCTGTCATTATCTTCCTTGACCTCATAAAGCTTATCGGTAGCCCATTTCTCCTGCCACTTCCGCTCAATTTTCCGGGGATTGTACTTATCTATCATCTGTTCTGTCCTTGCTCATATAAAAGCCCCTCACCCGATTAGCCGGGTGAAGAGCCAGAACGCAGATTTGTGTTTTTCTCCCAGCTATGAGTCTCTATCAAAGGCTAATTTTAGCAACAAAAAGTATGTTTCGCAACCGTATAATAATTTTGGTTATGCCTGGTTTTGGTGGATAAATGTCATTGCGAGGAGCGATAGCGACGAAGCAATCCGTTCCACACACTCGGATGATACGGATTGCCTCGCTGACGCTCGCAATGACACTCTCAAGGCAACCAAATGCAAATAGAGATGCGTTCTTGCTCTTATACCGGGAAAGTATTAATATTTAGAAGTCATCCAGAAACGTAACAAGCTGAGATAGAGCCCGTTACATGCTCAGATTCAGGATAAATAGTTATGGATAGCTTGTAGCTAACAAGACAGAGAGGTGAAGAGAATGCCGACCATTGCCGAGGATAAAGACATCAGAATTGAGCGATTTACCCTTGGGCCATATGCCACCAATACTTATGTTCTCGTGTGCCAGCATACAAAAGAGAGTGTGCTGGTAGATGCTCCGGCGGAAGCGGAGAGGATTCTGGAGTTGCTGTCCGGTACGTCCCCAAGGTATATTCTGCTCACCCATAACCATATGGATCATGTTGGCGCCCTCGATGAGCTTGCCGGCAGGCTTAAAGTACCCGTTTGCTCCAGTTTGGAGGATGTGCCGACAAATCCTCTACCGTCTCAGATGACGCTTGCTGATAACGATGTCGTCTCATTTGGGGATATTAAGCTCAGGGTGCTTGCCACGCCGGGTCATACCCCGGGCAGCCTCTGCTTTCTTACCGGGAAATACCTGCTGGCAGGAGACACCATTTTCAGCGGTGGCCCCGGTCGTACCCGTTCCTCATCCGCCTTCAGTCAGATAACCCGTTCGATTACAGAGAAGATATTTGTTTTGCCCGATGATACCATGATTAACCCCGGCCATGGCGAGGCAACCGTCTTAAAAAAGGAAAAGGAGGAGTTTGCTGTCTTTCAAGCGCGTTCTCACAGCCCTGACCTATGTGGAGATGTCGTCTGGCTTTCGTCATGAGCAAACACAGGCACACCAGACTTAAATCCCCGACCATAATATCGCCGAAGTTTGTTTTTCCCCGGTTAGCGCCGGATTTCTACCCGGTAGAAAGCCTCGGCGAGTGCAAAGGGTTGTCCTTCGGCGGTATCTTTCGCGCGCTGTATCATTCTTTTTATCATCTCAGGGGAGATGGGATTCCCCAGCTGGCTCTTGTGGCAGCTTAAGGCAGTGATCTTGGTTTTGATGGTGGCGCTGATATCCATAAAGCAGTTGGGTTCCTCTGAACCCCAGAAGAGCACTTCCTTCACTTTGTGCGGCTCAAGTCCTGCGGTGATCATGTCGGGATAAGCCAGGCGGTCACGGGCAGATGGGAAAATGGCATCCAGCACCACCTGTCCGGTAATGCGGTGGTCACGGTGCCAGATATAATGCCGGTATGGATTGGTGGTGGCGACAATATCCGGACGGTATAAACGAATATAATGGACGAACTCTTTACGGAAATCCGGTGTGTCTTCCAGCCCCTGGTCGGGGTGACGGAGAAAGATAACTTCCTTGACGCCAAGTGCCCTGGCGGCAGCCAGTTGTTCGTCTTCCCTGGTTTGAGCCAGTTTTTCTGATGTCATGCTGGGGTCACTGCTTCCCTTATCGCCGTTGGTGCAGACGATGTAGACCACAGTCTTCCCTTCACTGATAAAGCGGGCGATGGTTCCGCCCATACCTATCTCGGCATCGTCAGGGTGCGGTGTAATGACAAGTACCTGAGCCGTCTCGGTTGACATAATGCGGTGCTCCTTAAGAAAATTACACGAAATAATATTTTATAGCACTGGTAAACTAATTACAAATCTGATCCCGGTTTGCCTGGATGATAATTTTGTTCCAGCCAATGCATTGGTATTTGGAGAAACAGACAGGATTGAATAAAAACCCGGTTTTGCACAATTGTGGCAGGGGAATTTCCCCGACCAATGTACATGAAGATAAAAAATTCGGATCAGACAGAACCGTAATTTCGGTCGTAGCAACATGATGAGCCCTGTTTATAAAATTAGAAATTATCGTCCGGCGGATTTTACCGCTTATTTTTCTCTGGTTCTTCAGGCGGAAAAGCTTCCGAAGCCGGGGTGTATCTCTTCGCCGCAGCTTGTGAGGAAGAAGCTGAATTTACCGGGATACTCTCCCGAGGCAGACCTGTTCCTCGCAGAATCAAACGGGAAGGTGATCGGTTATCTGAATGTCCTTCCCGAGGTGCGGATCGGACGAATTATTCTCGAGTGCTTTATCCATCCGGACCACCGCCGCCGGGGTCTGGCGAGGATACTTCTCGATTATGCCCTGCGTCGCGGCAGGGAACTGGGGGTGCAGGTTACCCACGTTAACATCCCTGAGGAGAATGAGGTTGCCGGAATCGCCCTCAGCCGGCTGGGTTTTCGATTCATGCGCCGTTTCTTTGAGATGAGCCTGCATATCTCTGATGGTTTTCTGCCGGATACCGATGGTGATAGTGCAGAATTTCGCCACTTCAGACAGGGTGAAGAGGATAAGCTGGTGCGGGTCCAGAACCGTTCTTTTGCCGGTTCGTGGGGTTTTCAACCCAACACGGTGGAAGAGATAATTTACCGGGTGAATCTTGGTGATTATTCTCCAGATGACATAATCCTGTCATGTGATCGGGACAGGATTACGGGTTACTGCTGGACAAGAATAACACAGGCTTCCCCAAACGGGAAAAAGGGGCAGATTTTTATGCTTGGTGTTGACCCCGGCTACCGGGGTATGGGTATCGGGAGAGGGATTTTACGGGCAGGGCTTTCTCATCTCAAAAAAAAGAGTCTTCAGGTTGTGGTGCTTACCGCAGATAGTGAAAATACGGCGGCATGCAGGCTTTACCGGTCCCTTGGTTTCAGGATTGAGAGCAGCAGTTTGTGGTACGAGAAGTTGATAGACTGATATCATCCGGACGGCTTGATGAGGTCAACTCACGGCATTCCTGTCCGATCTTCCCGGCGATCATCGTCCAGTTAAAACGGTTTACTGACGCCCGCATGAGTGCCGCAGATCCCCCCCCGGTATCTGTTTGGGAGAGGGCCATCGCAATTTTTACCGCCATTGCCTGAGGGGTTTTTTCTGCCAGCACATATCCCGTTACCTCCTGGATGATAATATTCTTGAGATCGCCGACATCGGTTGTCACCACCCTGGTGCCGCAGGCAAGGGCTTCCAGGGCGACAAGCCCGAAGCTCTCATAATGAGAGGAAATGACAGCAACGTCAGCTGCGCTGTAATAGAGCGGCAGGCTGGTTTGCTTTACCCGCCCCGTGAAAATAACCGAGTCCTGTATCCTGAGCTTTTTTGCCAGCCTGATAAGTCTTTCCATCTCTGGCTTGCTCTCCTCATCCCCGCCGACCACGAGCAGCTTCACAGCGCTTCTGTTCGGGAGAAGGGCTACTGCTTGAATCAGCCTGCCGATACCCTTCAGCGGTTCAATTCGTCCTACAAACAGGATTACCTTGTTCCCGGTTTGTCCCAGCTGCTCTTTTGCCCATGTCCTGGGGAGGGGCTGGAACAGGTTCTGGTTGACGCCGCAAGGGATGATACGGATTGTCTCTTCTGAGGCTCCATAATAGCTGATAAGATTCCCCTTTTCTCTCTCTGTCGGGGCAATGACGCGTTCGCAGTTCCCAATCAGACGTTTTTCCGATTCGAGACGCAGCCGGGATTCCTTTTCCCCGATAGCAATTTTCATCGCGCCCAGGGTATGGAACATGATCATCTGCGGGACATGCCACCAGTTTTTCAGGTATTCACCGGCGCAGCCGGAAAGCCAGTAGTGGCTGAAGATAATGTCATATCGCAGATTGTTCCGCTTGCGGAAATCCTCCAGATTTCGGGCGAACTCCGGGATATATGTGTGCATCGCTATTTTACGAAGGTCTTTACCGCCCCCGGCTTTGAGGTGGATGAGACGGACATTCTGCCCGAGTTCCGTAATTTCATTTTCGGCGACATCATGAACCCTTGTGTAGATATCAACCAGATGGCCCTGTTTTCCCAGCTCGCAGGCAACCTCACGTACGTAAACACTCATGCCGCCGGTATCCTTTGCCCCCAGCGGGCCGATTGGGCAGGAATGTGTGCTGAGCATTGCGATCCTAAGCTGGCAGTTTGCCACGGTGATGCCTCCCTATATTCTTGCTTGTGTCAGTATCGGAGATAGCCGCTCATTCCGGAGTTTGTTCCCTCAAGGCGGTTTTGCTCCCTGTTTTGTAAAAATCTATTTTATGGCAATATGACAGCGGTAGATGTCAGTCTCTTCGCCGCCCATTTTGGATTTGTAGTCTTCCGACCCCTTGAGAAAATTAAACTTACCCCTGTTGTTTGCGATGCTGTTCTGGATATAGAAGGCCTTGGATAAGATACCGGGACTCAGATGGCTGTAGTCCGGATCATAGGCGCTGTTGTAAAGATAAACAACACCATGATAATCAAAACACATGACCATGGCAAGGACGGTTGGCGGCAGGCGCAGAATGCCGAAACGCATCAGCCCCGCTTCGGTCAGAGACAGCGTGAGGGTGCGAAAAAAAACGGTCATCCTGTCGGTCATGAAGGCGGCTTTGTGTCCCCGGCTCCTGGCAAAAAGCCGCAGAAAAGTATCAAAATCGGGAGAAAGAGAATCCTTAGAGGCGACAACCTGGTAATCAATCTTGCCGGCAGCAGCAAGCCTTCTTATCTTCCGTCTCAGCTCGTGCCGCTGTTTGGTACCGAGCATTCCCAGATACTCGTCCCAGGTTGCCGGGAGAACCATTTCCAGAAAGACATCCTCTTTCTGGCAGGTAGCTTCATAGCCTCGCTTGCGCGCGATACCTGTGAGACTGGTCATTACGCTTGCATCGGGCCGTACCGGGCCAAGGTCAAGCCCGGAGATGCCTTTCTGCTTTAAAGCATCAAGGAGCACACCGAAGAAGAAATCTTCTTTTCCCGGCACGGTAATAAAATCGATGTAGTCACAGACGTCAGCATTGCCGATGAAAGAGGCGGTGCTATTATTTATCTGCAGCGGGGCGATGCCGGCGATCTCTTCATTTTGCCACACACTGCAGATGGAAAGTTCTGCAGCTGCGTTACCGAAAACATGCCACCAGCTTTCCAGAAAGCCCGGTATGACAAAAACCGAAGACCAGTTCAACCCGTAATTAGGGTTAGTCCAGTAGGTAAAAAGACTCTTGAAGTCCTCTGCTTTGATTGCATTGTTCATTAATACAAATCTATTTTATCATTTTACTCGTGATTGGAGCAACAAAACCGGCGGTTTTGTGTCGTTCAACTTTTTTTGTTGTCATTGTACTGACGCTCGCAATGACAGGGCGACAGATTTCTTCATTTCTTAGGTTGTATCTGTCTCACGGTCTAAAAATAATTGCACATCAGGTTTCTAGTGTCTGTTGGCATCCTGGATGGCTTTGGCATCGTAGTTGAGGCCGGCGCTCGGTGGCCCCATTATTTCCGGGGAAGGAACAGGCGGTTCACCTTTAATCGTTTTTAACAGGGAAATAGCCCTTTCCATGTTCTCCTCGGTGCCTTCCACAACAAGCACGACCGCACCTTCAGAGCCGCCGATACCCCCGGAGGCAACGTGGGTTGCGCGAACGCCAGAAAGGATGCCCAGCGCCTGTATCTCGGTGACGACCTTGGCATTTACCAGGGGGATAAGAGCACAGGGATAGCCGATACTGTATTTATAGTTAAAAACACCACATTTCCTGATGGCATCAGCCACGGAAGGCACGAGCTTTTCCAGCCCAACGGGAACAATCAGGTTTGCTGACCGTGCGATCATGGATGGCAGGGCAGCACCAATCGTCCCGGCATCCGCTCCGGCAACCAGGACAGCCGCTTCACCGGCGGCATCGACGGCGCTTGCTCCCTTGAAGAAGACATCATCACGGCCGAACTGAGGGAAAACCTCGCGTGGTGATATGTCCCACAGCTTCCCATCTTTCAGGACAAAATCATTGCCAACCCCGCGGCGTCTGTTGACATTAAGCTCACCGCCGGTGATAATCCCGCGGCTGTATTCCCCTTTCTGTTCGATGGATGTACCCATGACTTCCTCGGCGACAAAGGTGTTGGTCGTGCCGCGGGCAATGATGATAATCCCTGTTTCCTGTGCCTTTTTCACCTCAGGCATGGCGGCAACGCCTCTGGCAATGAGCCTTTTCGACTCGGCGGAGGTAAGGGTAACCAGAGCAGAGACGTCTTTACCGGCGTCAACCGGTAAGGGATACTGATAAAACATAGTTTGCTCCTTCTTCTAAAATGGTTTTGTTTGATAAACATCCTCTGTCGTCGTATCGTGACGAAGCAATATCGCCTTGCACCGGGATTGCTTCGCTTCGCTCACAATGACAGAGCGGATAATCTTTCCCTTATCTTTAAAATACAAGGCTTTTATCGGGTAACCGCCCGTTAATTAGCTTTAATGCCTGAATCCGGCAGAGATTACCCACGATGACACCGGGCTGGGCGACAACGCCCGCTCCCAGGGTACAGTCTTCACCAAGCATGGCGCCGATATTTACCTGATGGTATTCGTCATCTACCTTGATGTCAGCCGTGCCTGATATGGCGGTGAAGCGTCCCGTGATGTCGGAGCCACGGTCAATGACCGAATCCTGTATGATACACCCCGGTCCGATGCTGACATCATTGCTGATAACGCTGTTGCGGATATGGCATAAGGGGCTGATGGATACATTATCACCGATACTGGTTGCGGGCTGAATGGAGACGTGCGGGCCGATGTCGCAGTTATTCCCGATAACCACGGGACCGGTGATGAACGACCCCGACCTTATGATCGTGTTTTTCCCGATCGATACCGGGGGTTTTATGGTCGCACCGCTTTCGACGGTACCTGCCAGTTTGTGCGGCAACTGGCTCAGGATAGAGTCATTGAGGCTCAAAAGATCCCAGGGGTAAACGACATCAAGCCAGGTGCCCTCTGTTTTTATTGTCTTGATAGGGTAATCCTGGACGATCATGTGATTGATCACATCGGGAATATCCAGGTCATTCTGAATGAATGTAAAAACCTCTTTTCTGAAGGCATAGATACCGGTGCTGACGATACTGCTTCTGGCATCACGGGGTTTCTCCTCGATATCCTTCACCAGGCTGTTTTCCGCCGTAATCATGCCGTATCTGCCCGGGTTATCGGTTTTTTTGACCAGGATGGCTTCAGGCTTCACGTCCGTAAATTCCGCGATAGTCTCCGCAGAGATCAGGTTATCACCGGGCAACACCAGGAATTCATCCCCTGTAACCAGCCTTGCCTGAGCGAGGGCATGGGCGGTGCCCACCTGTTTTTCCTGGGTGACATAGACAATATCGGCACCAAAGTCCGCACCGGAGCCGAAATAGTTATAGACCTGCTCTTTGCGGTAGCCGACAATGAGAATAATATTACGGATGCCGTTTTTGACGAGTGCCTCAATGACGTAGCTCAGGATCGGTTTCCCTGCAACGGAGAGCATGACCTTGGGCTTGTTAACGGTAAATGGTCTCAGCCTTGTGCCTTCACCTGCAGCCAGAATTACGGCTTGTTTCATGGCAGTACCCCAACGTGTCTTTTTTACCGGTACGGTAATATCTGTGACCATTCCCTGCTGGCTTCATTGCGGAAAAAGGTATAGCGGCGGAAGCCTTTACCAATGGGTAATCATGATTGTTTTCATGATGCTGGAGTTTCTGTTCCCTGCCGCACGGCTCTCGCATAACACAAAAGGATTTGATGCCCTCAATTCTAATGACAAACTATCATAATGTCAAATACAGCGTTGGCTTGACACCCGGCGCACCAAAACGCTACCATAGTGCTACATGAGCCGAGGAGGGTGTTTTATGGTAACGGAAGTGACCGACAAGAGTTTTGAGGATGAGGTGATAAAATCCAGTCTGCCGGTGCTGGTGGACTTATGGGCGCCTTGGTGCGTACCCTGCCGCATGGTTGCACCGGTTGTGGAGAAACTATCGGCGGATTATGACGGTAAGATCAAGTTTTGCAAGGTAAATGTTGATGAAAACCCGGAGATGGCAGCAAAATACCGTGTCATGTCCATCCCGACGTTGATGTTCTTCAAAGGCGGTAAATTGATGGATACCGTGATTGGCGCTGTCCCCGAGCGCACCATCAAACCGAAAATTGACAGCCTTCTTTAGAGGATTTATGGCAACCTGATTTCAAGCAATCCGGGAAACATTTCTCTCAAGCTGATTACGGGACTTGCCTAACCTGTGATGCGATGTTTCCGGATGACTCCCGGTGATGATCACCGGGGCAGATGGCGGGTAAAGGTCAGAGGATGAGTTTCGAAAGTGTCGCTTCCAGGTATGACCGGTGGTACCTAAGCCCCGAAGGCAGGTACATGGATGCCGCTGAGAGTGAGCTTTTTCTGAAGCTGGTTGAGCCATCTGCCGGGCAGAAACTGCTTGAGGTCGGTTGCGGTACCGGACATAATATTGTCTTCTTCCAGGGTCTTGATCTTGAGGTTACCGGTCTTGAGCCTTCGCCGTCCATGCTGGAAATAGCTACCGGTAAGTGTGGTCAGGAGGCAATGCTTTGTTCCGGAGATGCAAGCCGCCTGGGCTTTGCGGATAACTCCTTTGATATTGTCGCCATTATCACCGCCCTTGAGTTTATGGCCGACCCTGCTGCTGCCTTAGCCGAAGCCTTTCGTGTCTCCCGCCGGGTAGTATATCTGGGTATCCTGAATAAAATATCGATTCTGGGCATCAGCCGCCGTTTCGGAAGCTGGCTATCGCATAAAAGCATTTACTGCCGGGCACGCTTTTATACCATCCGGGAGATAGAGAAAATAGTGAAAGAGACCGCGCCGGGGGCTTCTCTTCGCTGGGAGAGCGCACTTTTTTTCCCCTGGGGGTGGCATTCCTGTTTTCAGAGGGTAGACCGCCTCCTGTCCTTTCGGGAAAACCCTTTTGGGGCTTTTCTTGGCGTCTGTATCACAAAGCCGGAGTAAGCTGTCAATTTGCGCAGTATCCCGGCTCAGTTCATTTAAAACTGGTAACCCAGTTTTCGCTATCTCAAATTCACGTGGGAATAACTCAGATGTAACAATATCGGTCTTGCTCAATGATAGCTGATAAGTCAGTTTTCGCTAGCCCAAAGTCGCGTGAAAATAACGTAAATTGGACAGGATCAGTTGCTCCAGGGCAGGTTGCTACCGCCGGGTGGTTTTACCTGTAGCGGTAAGCCGGCAACCATCAAATAGACCAGTTTTGCCTCGCGTGCCAGCCTCTGATTGGCACAACCCAGGTAGTCCCGGTAAAGACGCCCGATTTTATTGACGGGTACAAGCCCTTCGCCAACCTCATTGGTCACGATGATAAAACTGGCGTCGCTCTGTTTCATGCAGTCTATCAGTTCATCAATCTCGGAAGCACACTCTTTTTCGATGATGGCACCGGGAATCTCGTCATCTTCCGGAGATGCATGTTCGCTGAATATGTTGCTGATGAGAAGCGTGATGCAGTCGATCAGCACTACTTTTGCCTTGTCTCTCCTGGCGCTAATCTGGCGCCCCGCGTGACGTGGTATCTCCAGTGTTGTCCAGCCGGGGGGTCTGCCTTTCCGGTGTGCCCTGATTCGTTCCGCCATTTCTTCATCAAGGGGCAGGGCTGTTGCCACAAAGAGCACCGGTTCCCCAAGCCTCTGTGCCAGTTCCTGGGCGAAGTGGCTTTTCCCGCTCCGTGCCCCACCGGTAATGAGTATTCCGGGCAATGCTGTGTCCTCCTATCTCAGGTGAGAAACATCGTTCAGGAGCGTCAGGATTGCCGTGCTCTGATATGTCTCCATGATACTCAGTGAGGCGAGGTCTATCCTGAGCTGCCATCTCAGGTCAATCGGCATTTTCAGTATCTGGCAGATGAGGGTGCGCAGCACCCCGCTGTGGGCAACAATGAGCAGGTTTTCTTTTGCCCCATGGTTTTCCAGCCTGGGCAGAAAGCCTGCCACACGCTGGTTAAATCCCTCACGACTTTCCCCACCGGGGTATTCAAATTCCGGGCTTCGCACCATCCATTTTTTGGCTACCTCCGGGTAGCTGGACTTAATCTCATCGAAGGTAAGTCCCTCCAGGTCTCCGAAGTTGATTTCCGCAATCTCCGGACAGCTTTCCACCTTGAGCTGGTGTTCGGAGGCAATAATCTCCGCGGTTACCCTGGCGCGCACAAGATTGCTGCTGTAGATGGCATCAATATTCTCCATTACCATACGGTCACGCAATCTTTCTGCCTGGCTCAGCCCCTGGGCGCTCAGTTTGACGTCACTGCGTCCCCAGTAGCGAATCGAGCTGTTCAGCTCTGTTTCTCCATGCCTTACCATCAGTAATCTGGTCAAGAAAACCTCCTCAGACCGATTTCAGCCAGTAATTTTACACCCTATCCGGAAGCGCTGCCTTCGGCATTGTTCAATTATAGTTGACAAGCCCTTTCCGACGCCTCCCGGTCGTATGGAAACAATCATGACCGGGTAAGTTTATTTTTCGCATCCGGGCACGAAACTGTGATACCGGGTTTCCAGATGATTTCTAACCATGTTTTATCATGATGGCTATCAGGATAAGCACCGATACCTCAGCTATCTCGTTGATTGCCCCGTAGCAATCGCCGGTAAGACCGGCAAACCTGCTCTTCAGGTAGGTAGCGACCGTAACCGTGATGAGCCAGGTACCGAGCATAATTATAACACCCAAAAATTGAAAAAGAAGTACCGCTACCCCCAGCGTGGTGAATGTGGCGAAGATAAACCCGCGTAAACCTGCCTTATCCTTGAATATCCTGCCGAGACCATCGGGGTGTGCGTAAGGGTACGCCCAGATGGCATAGACCATGCCCCAGCGGCTGATAACCGGCATCAACACCAGCACCCGGGGCATGATACCGTCGGGCAGGATGTTCAAAGAGGCGTACTGGAGAAGGATGATCAAAACAGCGCCGATGACGCCAAAAGCGCCCACCCGGCTGTCGCGCATGATGCGCCATCTTTCATTGATGGTATGGTGACCGCCGATACCATCGCAGGTGTCAATCAGCCCGTCAAGGTGAAGACCGCCGGTGACAACCGCCAGGAAAACAATGATTAAGACGCTTGCCACGGACGCTGGGAACAGGTAGTAAATAATCGCGCCAAAGCCGGCTAACGCCAGACCGATCATACCTCCTGCTACCGGGAAAAAAGCGACGGAGCGCCCCAGGTTCTCCGGGCTGTCATCGCGGCGTCCCGGCACGCGGATAATGGTCAAAAAGCTGATGGCATTAAGCAGCCTTGTTATCTGAGTTACTCCTTTCCGAGACGCCGGCCTCGGCGAAGGTGACCATTTCGGCAAGCAGTCTTGCGGATGTCTCTGCCAGATAGATACTCAGTGCGGCACCGGTTCCCTCGCCAAGTCTCATTTTGAGATCAAGTAAGGGACTCAGCCCAAGGTGACTCAGGACGATCTGATGCCCTGCCTCTGCCGAAACATGAGCGGCAATGAGGTAGCCCTTTAGCTCCGGGGAAAGCGCCGTGGCGATAAGGGCGGCGGCACCGGAGATAAAGCCGTCAATGACCACCGGAATGCGCCGGCGCGCGGCGCCAAGCATGACGCCGGCAAGCCCCCCGATCTCAAAGCCGCCCACCTCTGCCAGCACGTCAACGGGGTGCGCCCGGTCAGGTTTATTAACGGCAAGCGCCCGGTTGATTACCTCTTTCTTGTGTGCCAGCTGTTTACAGCCGACACCCGTGCCCCGTCCGGTGACCTGAGCGACCGGTTTCCCCGTCATGATGGCCGTGATGGCGCTGCTGGCGGTCGTATTACCGATGCCCATGTCCCCGGTGGCGACAATATCCATACCCTTTGCGGCTTCTGTATTTACGATTTCAATCCCGGTCTCGATGGCTGTAATTGCCTCCTGATGACTCATTGCCGGACCCAGCGCCATATTTTGCGTGCCGTAAGCGATTTTTCGTGAAATCAGTCCGGGATGGGAAGGCAGGTTTGAGGCGACACCCATATCAACAATCACGACCGTGGCGCCGATGCTTCGGGCAATGGCATTGATGGCTGCCCTGCCCTGAAGAAAGTTGGCTACCATCTGTGCGGTGACATCTTTTGGGTATAGGCTCACGCCTTCGGCCACAACACCGTGGTCTGCCGCCATGGTGATAATTACCTTCTGCCTGATTTGAGGCATGGCTTTCCCCTGGATGCCGGCAAGCTGAACGGATATCTCTTCCAGGCGTCCCAGGCTGCCTCTTGGCTTGGTCAGGCTATCCTGCCTAGTTCGGGCTTCCGCCATTGCCTTACCATCCAGCGGCTTGATCATCTTAATTGTACTGGCTAACAGTTCCATCATCTCCACTTCTGATAACATAATTTTTTTAAAGCTAATCCGGAGGCAATTCTGCTCTCGAAGGTTACGTTTCTGGATAGCTTGTAACAAGCAAGTCTATATAAATCAGAGGGAAAGTGCAAGTTGCCCCATACTTGGTTTTGTTTGATTTGATTGATAAATGTCATTGCGAGGAGCGGCGGCGACGAAGCAATCTCTCGCCTTATTAAGATTGGGATTGCTTCGCTTACGCTCGCAATGACACGCTCAAAGCAACTAAATGCAAATAGTCCCTTATACTTACGGCGACATCAATCATTCCGGGTTTTCTCACATGAAGATGAGATGGCAAAAACTGATGTCACAACCATCACGGATCAACCCTTACTCTTCATCTTTGAGATTTTTGATTCGTAGCTGGGGGTAAGAGGCGGTCACTTTTCTTAAATTCTCCAGCCTGTGCTGTAAATCACTGGCTATCTCTTTCCCGGCGATAAGCTGTTTCAGGAGGGTGGGGTTGAAGGCAAGTACCTTCTGCCAGAGCCCCAGGGGTTCCAGGATTGTCCTGATTTCGTCCTCCGGAAAGCTCGTTCTCTCGACCAGCCCGTAGGTAACGGCATGTTTTGTCCCGTACACCCGGTTGATTTCCTGAGACTGGCAGAAGCTGGTAAGGGCAAGTTTTATCGCCTCAAGCTCCTGCTCCAGTTCCTTTATCTGATTCTGCAGGGCAACAAAGCGTTCAACAGCCTCAGCAATAGATGTTTCTTCTGTCTCCGGCTGGAGCGGGGCATATTTCTGGCGGTAGTAGGGGCAGTATTCCGGGAAATCACAGGGACAATAGGCATTTTCTGTGGCTGGGAAATTCTCACGGACAATGTTTTCTGCGGTATCCACCACCAGCTTTCTTGCTTCATCAAGCCGTGATTTATCCCTAGGAGGACAGTTGCAGGGGGTGTTTGATCTCAAGTGGTAGAGCGTAAGCCTGGTTACCGGCAAAAGCCAGCTTTGCTCCACCGCCATCTGGTAAAAGGTAAGCTGAAGGTCATTTTCCAGGTCGTCTTTGGTAAATATCCTCAGGTTACTTTTGTAGTCAATGATGGCGAGTCCCCCGCTATCAAGTTTGTCCACGCGGTCGATATAGCCTCTGAGTTTGACGCCTCCGACATTGATATTAAACATGTGCTCTACAGCGAGGGGAATCGCAAATTTCTGGCTGTTTTCCTGCCAGAAACGGGTCAGTATCTCGCGGCCATAAGCACGATAGTTTTCCTCTTCCTGAACGGAAGTATAGCCTTCGCTCCGCCAGTTTGCCTCGTAGAAAGCAAGGAGACTGGAGAGCGTCGGGGGAGGCGGCACCCTCACGCCGAAAAAGAACTGCGCACACAGATGAAGGGTTTCTCCGAAGCTGAAGTACCACTTCTTTTTTGGCGTTAGCCTGTCGATGTACTGGAGTCTGTAACAGAGCGGACAACTCCGGTACAGGGCAATCTGGGTATAGCTTAACGGCTTCATAATCTGTCTGTTCCTGCCTCCGCCTATTTCTTAGGGGCTATCCGGGAAACTATTTTGTCGCAGCTGACCATGAAGTTTGCCTTTCTTACGGGACTAAGGTATGCACATTCCCTGCTCATATTCAGAAAAACATTTTCTGGATAGCTTGTAATAATATACATCATTTGCGATGATAGAAGAAACATATATGATATAATTTATTTTTCGGAAGTATCCGGATGACTGATTTAACGGGTTTACCTGCGGCGGGGAATATATCCCGGAATTTGAGAATCGCTGGGTTATATTGGGATGAGCAGAGCGAAGTTGCCGACAATAGTTTTAGAATTTTTTCACATGAGCTTGAGTCAGTGGAAAATACCTTGAAAACCTGTCATTGGATGATATAAATGATGGATAGCATCTCGTTTTTGGTTGCTTTTGGCGCCGGGCTTCTCTCTTTTTTCTCGCCCTGCGTTCTGCCCCTCGTGCCGGTGTATCTTGCCAGTCTGGCCGGCACTGAGTTGCTCACGCCCCAAAACAGCCTTGCCCGTATGCCTGTCTCTCTCCACTCCTTAAGTTTCGTTGCCGGCTTTTCGGCGGTTTTTACCCTGCTTGGTGCCGTTGCCGGGCTTACCGGTGTTGCCGTCAGCGCCTATATTGGTGTTATCCGTCAAGTCTCCGGTGCGCTGATGATATTTTTCGGGTTGTTCCTGCTTCTGGCGCTGAAAGTGCCCTTTCTCAATTTTGAAAGGAGACTTACCACCCGAAGCAGTGCTACCGGTGGCTACCTGCGCTCTCTTCTGGTGGGAGGCGTTTTTTCCCTGGGCTGGACACCCTGTGTTGGCCCCATTCTAGGCGGCATACTGACGATGGCGCTGGGTGTCAGGACTGTCTATCGAGGAGCACTTCTCCTTTTGACCTATTCCATGGGGCTTGGACTGCCATTTCTGGTCGTTGGTGCCGCTTTTGATGCCCTGAGAGACCATACCTCAAGCAACTGCACCGTTACTCAACCGTGGTTTATATCACGGGCAGCTTCATGCTGATTACCGTCGGCATACTGATTATGACCGGGAAACTCGCACTATTTGTCATTTAGATGTAGAATGATAAATTATCCGGAAACCGCTTTTCTGAATGATTTCTGGGTTTTGGAGAAATACAATGATTAGAACACTCAGGATAACCATGGTACTTGTCCTGGCGCTTGGAATTACCGGATGTGCCCCTGGAGCAACTCCAGAAGCAACAGCCACCGCCGGCACCGAGATAGGGGATGATGCCCCGGGTTTTAGTCTCTCTGATCTTGAAGGACAGATGGTTTCCCTGGATGACTTTCGGGGCAAGTCTGTTTTTATCAATTTCTGGTCGATAACCTGACCGGCCTGTGTCGGCGAGATGCCGCTCTTACAGGAATTGTATGAGACATGGCAGGGCAGAGGACTGGTTATGCTGACTGTTCATACTGGTGGCAGCAAGTCTCAGGTTGCCCAGTTTCTGCAGAGCCGCAACCTTTCCCTCCCTGTTCTGCTGGATGATTCACGGGTGGCAGCCAACTCTTACCGTATTCAATATATCCCGACAACCTATTTTGTTGATCAGGGTGGTGTTATCCGGGATAAGGTGATTGGCGCTTTTACGAATATGGAACAGATAGAGAGTAAACTGGAGAAGATTATGCCCTGAAACATACGGTATGTTCCAGAGGCAGGTTGTTCCTGCCGGATAAACCCTTAATGGAACCAATTATACATAATGTTAGTAATCAGATATGCAAGCATAGTTGTTGGTGTATTTTGAACAGGGGTTCCGCTCAATCATGGTTGGGAAGCTGGTTCCCGCCAGCTTAAGCTCATATGAAAAAACCATGACCGAGTAAAACCCGAATAAATGAGGAGTCAGATATGAGTGATGTGCTGGATGAGGCCTATCAGATAATGCAGTGTAAAGATTGTGCCTGGTATAAAAGCTGTGTTATGCCCATGAGGTTTACTGCGGAAGATTTGCGTCGCCAGATAGAGTCGGGTGCGGCCGGGGTGGATATCAACATGCAGAGCCTTCTCTCCGGTATGGCCACGGCGGCGCAGAACTCCCTGCTGGAGGGTTGCCCTGTATTTATTACACGCCTGCGGGGAAGCCCGAAGCTTGCCCAGCGTATTAAAGAGCTGATGCAGAACTGGGGTAAAGAAGGATCGGATCAGGATAAGTAGCGATCATCCGGTACTGTTCTTGTGGTGGGTTATGATGCGGTTTACCAACCGGGAAAATGCACGGGTTATCCGGATGATGGTGAAGCTGAAACGGAAAGAGGGCAACATGCATCCGGATAAAATATTGATTGGGGAGTAGTTCATTGTATCAGAAAACAGTACTGGATAGCGGACTGCGGGTAATCACGGTGCCGATGCCACAAACCCGCTCAGTATCCATATCTATTTTTATTGGCGCCGGTTCAAGGTATGAAAATGATAAGGAGTCGGGAATCTCCCATTTTATTGAGCATTTGCTTTTCCGGGGAACACAACGGCGCCCGACCAGTCAGCATATTGCTGAGGCGATTGAAGGGGTGGGCGGCATCCTCAATGCTGCCACCGACCGGGAGATAACCTACTACTGGGCTAAGGTAACAAGAGAGCATTTTGACCTGGCGCTTGACGTGCTGACGGATATGGTGCTCCATGCCAGGTTTGAGCCGGCGGATATCGAAAAGGAACGGCAGGTAATTATTGAAGAGATTAACATGTCCCTGGATTCCCCCTCCCAGCGAGTTGACATGCTCATTGATGAGCTTCTCTGGGCAGGGCATCCCCTGGGACGTGATGTTGCCGGTACCAAGGAAACGGTATCCGCCATTACCAGGGATGATATGCTTCATTATCTTGCGCACAATTACCTGCCCGACAATACGGTCGTGGCGGTTGCCGGCGGGCTGAGCCATGATGAGGCAATTGACCGTGTCAGGAAATACATGGATGGCTGGGTGGAGGTGCGCAAGCAACCTGGTTATCTGGGTTATGAAGCAAAAGCAGCAAAGCGGCTGCGTATCGAAACCAGGGACATCGAGGAGGCGCATCTCTGCCTGGCGTTACCCGGACTCTCCCTTTTTGATCCCAGACGCTATACCCTGGATCTGCTCAATACGATCCTGGGTGCCGGTATGAGCAGCCGCCTCTTCCGCGAGGTGCGTGACCGGCTGGGGCTGGTCTACAACATCGGCAGCTTTGCGGAGCATTTGCTTGATTCGGGGTCTCTGGTTATTTCCGCCGGCGTTGAGCCAAAAAACCTGAAAGCTGTGATTGAGGCTACCATGGAGCAACTTGCCTGTCTTAAGGAGAAGACACCTGACTTTGATCTGGCAAAAGCGAAGGAAATCGTCAAGGGGCATTTGATATTGCGCCTGGAAGACAGCCGGGCTTCGGCAGCTTGGGTCGGGGCACAGGAGGTTCGCATGGGTCAGGTGCTTACCGTTGACCAGGTGGTTGAGCGTATTGATGCCGTGACAACAGAGGATATTCAGGTGCTGGCAAAAGAAATGTTGGTGGGGGACAGGCTCCGCCTGGCAATTGTCGGGCCGGTGGCTCAGGATGAGCCGCTGGAGGGGCTGCTCAAGATATAAAAAGTTAATATTAGCAGTCATAATTGAACAGCACCGTGATTGTACAGGACTGAGTTTTCACCTTCATAAAACAAGAGAGCCGTGGCGCTGATGCCACGGCTCTTTATTATCTGGTATCTGGTAAAAGGGTCTGGGTTTAGTACATGCCTTCCATCCCGCCTCCGGGCGGCATGGCGGGCGTCTTTTCTTTCTCCGGAATATCAGCCACCAGCGCTTCGGTAATGAGAACCATCGTGGCAACGCTGGAGGCATTCACCAGGGCGGAGCGGACGACCTTGGTGGGGTCAATGATCCCTTTCTTTATCATGTCGCCATAGTCATCGGCCATCCCGTCATAGCCATAGCCGGGAGGGCTTTTCTTGACAGCATCAACCACGACAGCGCCGTCGCGGCCGGAGTTCTCGGCAATCCAGCGGATTGGCTCTTCGACAGCCTTCTTGACGATATTGATGCCGGTTTGCTCATCCCCGGTTGCCTTCAGCTTGTCCAGGGCGGGCAGGGAATTAAGCAGGGCAACACCACCGCCGGGCAGAATGCCTTCCTCGATGGCTGCTCTGGTCGCGGAGAGGGCATCCTCGACGCGGTGCTTTCGCTCTTTCAACTCAACCTCCGTCGCAGCGCCGACTTTGATGACCGCGACACCGCCGGCGAGCTTGGCCTGTCTCTCCTGGAGCTTTTCACGGTCGAAATCAGAGGTTGTCTCCTCAATCTGTGCCTTAATCTGCTTGATTCTGGCTTTAATCTTCTCCTCGTCACCCTTGCCCTCAACAATGGTGGTATTGTCCTTGTCGGAAGTAACGCGGCGGGCTCTGCCCAGGTCTTCAATGTTGACCGAATCCAGTTTCCGCCCGATCTCCTCCGAGATTACCTGACCGCCGGTGAGAATGGCGATATCTTCCAGCATGGCTTTACGCCGGTCACCAAAGCCGGGGGCTTTCACCGCCAGGACGTTGAGCGTGCCGCGAAGTTTGTTGACCACCAGGGTAGCCAGTGCTTCACCATCAACATCTTCCGCAATGATCAGCAGGTTCTTTGAGGTCTGGAGGATTTTTTCCAGTGATGGTAGGACATCAGCAACGGCAGAGATTTTCTTATCGGTGATAAGAATATACGGGTCTTCAATGACTGTTTCCATGCGGTCAGCATTGGTGATGAAATATGCGCTGATGTATCCGCGGTCAAACTGCATGCCCTCAACAAAATCGGTCTCATACCTGAGGCCCTTGGATTCCTCGACGGTGATCACACCGTCCTTCCCTACTTTCTCCATGACCTCGGTAATCAGGTTGCCGATTTCGGCGTCCTTGGCGGTAATGGTGCCCACCTGAGCAATCTGCTCTTTCCCTTTAACCTCGGTGGATACCTTCTTGAGTTCCTCAACCACGGCCTCGGTTGCTTTCTGAATGCCACGCTTGAGGGCCAGGGGGTCAGCACCAGCCGTCACATTCTTGAATCCCTCGATAATCATGGCATGAGCCAGCACGGTTGACGTCGTTGTCCCATCGCCGGCGGCATCATTGGTCTTTGTTGCGGCTTCTTTGACCAGTTGTGCCCCCATATTTTCAAACGGATCGGACAGCTCAATATCCTTGGCAATCGTCACGCCATCATCAATGACAGATGGTGATCCCCATTTTTTATCCAGGGCTACCGTTCGTCCTCTGGGGCCCAGGGTAACTTTAACGGCATTAGCTAATGTATCAACGCCCTTTTTCAGGGAGCGCCTTACGTCTTCACCAAAAATTATCTGTTTAGCCATTTTTCTCCTCCATAATTGTTTTCATGATTCTATTTGACTCTCTTGGCGATGAGATCGCTCTCGTGCAGGATGATTAACTCTTCCTCATCAACCTTGACCTCAGTGCCACCGTATTTGGAATAGATCACAACATCACCGACAGCGACCTCGATTGGTATCCGCTTGCCGTCTTCAGATACCCTCCCCGGACCAACCGCCAGAATCTCGCCTTCCTGGGGCTTTTCTCTGGCGCTGTCTGGTAAGAGTATGCCCCCTTTGCTTACCTCCTCTTTGGCGGTGGGTCTTACCAGAACTCCATCACTCAGTGGTTGTATTTTTGCAGCCATATAGTATCCTCCTCCTTCTGTGCTTAAAAAATATTCCGTTGCGAAATACATTAGCAATCTTATCGTTAGATTGCTAACACTAATAATAACCCAGTTATGAATCTCATGCAACTGAATGTAGTGCCATCTACAGGTAATAAAACGGATACAGCTTAATATAGATCCAATGTTTTGGCTTTCTTATATCTAATAGGCCTCTTTATCTCTTTATTGCTCGTTAATGCGAAACAAACAAAACATCCCCATGGTTTTCGGAAACGTGTGGAACGCACTGTGGAAGGGAATGCGGCGCGGCGATTTTCGCTACACGGTTCTCTCGCAGGCTGTCCTTAGCTTGTTGACAGCAGATTGAACTGTTTCTCCGTTGTGGAAGATAGCTGAACCGGCGACAAGAACCCTGGCACCGGCATTGACGACACTCAGTGCATTCCCCGTTTTGATACCGCCGTCCACCTCAAGCTCAGCCGTAAGCTTTTTCCTGTCCAGTTCTTTGCGTAATCTCTCTATCTTGTCCAGCATGCTGAGAATAAAAGTCTGACCACCGGCACCGGGATTGACGGTCATGATCAGGACAAGGTCAAGAAAGGGTAAAATCTCCTCAAGCGCGGAAAGCGGCGTGCCCGGGTTCAGGGAAACACCCGCTTTCATACCTTTCGCCTTGATAAGCTGCACGGTACGGTGGATGTGAGGACACGTTTCGAGATGTACGGTCATAATATCCGCCTTATCCGGTTGGGCGGGCACAAAGTTATCAATATGGCGTTCGGGAGATTCAACCATGAGGTGGATGTCAAGGGGTAAACTGGTATGTTTTCTTACCGCATTCACCACAACCGGACCAAAGGAGATATTGGGAACAAAATGCCCGTCCATGATATCGATGTGGATGTAGTCGGCACCGGCAGCCGTTACCTCGGTAACCTGCTCACCCAGACGAGCAAAATCCGCCGATAGTATGGAGGGAGAAAGCTGTATCTTCGGGCTAATTTGCATCTTTATCTCCGATCATCTTTCTTGCTCTGGCTAAAGATTGCTCGACCTGCATGGGAGCGGTGCCGCCGGGAATGTCCCTTGCCTCAAGCGAAGAGAGGGTGGTGATTTGATAAACATCTTCCTGAAAAAGCGGTGAGAACTGCTGGTATTCCGCCAGTGTTATTTCCGTAAAGGATTTACCGTAAGATACAGCGTAGCTTACCAGATGCCCGACCGCACTGTGGGCGCCCCTGAAGGTTGCCCCTTTCTTTACCAGGTAATCAGCCAGGTCGGTGGCGAGCATATAGCCTTTGTCGGCGGCTTTCGCCATGTTCTCTTTCTTGACGCGTAGTGTTCCGAGCATCCCGGTAAAGACAGAGAGGCTCAGGAGAAGGGTGTCAACGCTGTCAAAGAGACCCTCTTTATCTTCCTGGAGGTCTTTATTGTAGGCGAGGGGCAGCCCTTTCATGACGGTCAGAATGGCCATCAGGTGCCCGAAGGTGCGTCCCGTCTTGCCGCGGCACATCTCGGCAACGTCAGGGTTCTTCTTCTGGGGCATGATGCTGCTTCCCGTGGCATACGCCTCATCAATCTCGATAAAATTAAACTCCGCCGATGACCAGATGACAATCTCCTCCGCCAGCCTGGATAGGTGCATCATGGTGGTGCTGGCGGCGGCTTCGTACTCGATGACAAAATCGCGATCAGAGACGGCATCAAGGCTGTTCCGGCTGATCTCCCTGAAGCCAAGCTCGTCAGCAACAGCCTTGCGGTCAATGTGATAGGCAGCGCCAGCGAGGGCACCGGAGCCTAAAGGCATGACGTCGGTGCGCTTGAGTGCGTCCCGGAATCTCCCCGCGTCACGCTCCAGCATCTCAAAATAGGCAAGGAGATGGTGCGCCAGCAGGATTGGCTGTGCCATCTGCAGGTGGGTGTATCCCGGCATAACCACATCTTTGTTGTCCCCAGCAAGCTGGATGATTTCCCTCTGAAACCCCCTTATTCTTTCCAGGGTTTCATTGATGGCTTCCCTGGTAAAAAGACGTATATCTAGGGCAACCTGGTCATTACGGGAGCGGGCGGTATGGAGCTTGCCCCCGACCTCGCCAATTATTTCGGTCAGCCGGGCTTCAATGGCCATGTGGATATCTTCAAGCTCCGGCTTGAAGATAAATTTACCCTGCTCCAGTTCTTCCTGAACTGACTTTAACCCATTAATGATTGTTTCGGCTTCTTTCCCGCTGATAATCCCCTGTTTTCCCAGCATCCTGGCATGGGCAATGCTCCCCGCAATATCATGGGGATAAAGACGCCAGTCGAAGGCGATGGAGCCGGTATAGTCATTTACCAGCTTGTCCGCCCCTTTCTGAAAGCGACCACGTATCAGGCTCACGTTTTATCTTTTTCCTGTCCCAGTTTCTGCACCTGTGCCTGTAATACTACGGGTAGCCCCCAGATATGGATAAAACCGGGGGAGGCACTCTGATCGAAGACGTCACCCTTATCGTACGTGGCAAGGCTGAAGCTATAGAGGGAAAACCCTGATTTTCTCCCGACAACACGGCAACTGCTCTTGAAGAGCTTGATTCTTACCTCTCCACTGACCGCACGCTGGGTGCTTTCGACATATGCATCGAGGTCCTGGCGGAGATTGGTGAACCAGAGTCCATTATAAACCAGGTCGGCATATTCAGCGGCGACCTTCTGTTTGAAACGCGCCTGAATTTTGGAAAGGGTCAGTGATTCCAGCGCCTGGTGCGCCGTCAGGATAACCACGGCAGCCGGTGACTCGTAGACCTCACGGGATTTAATCCCCACGAGACGATTCTCAATCATGTCAATGCGGCCCACCCCATTCTCACCGGCGATCTCGCTTAATCTCTGCACCAGGGGAACACGGTCCATTCTTTTACCATCAAGGGTAACGGGAATACCTTTCTCAAACCCGATGACGACATATGTCGGCTCATTCGGCGTTTTCCCGACCGGTCTTGTCCACGCAAATACATCCTCCGGCGGCTCAACCCAGGGGTCTTCAAGAACGCCGCACTCAATGCTCCTGCCCCAGAGGTTGACATCAACGGAGTAGGGGTTGGAAACGGTGGCGGGCACGGGAATACCGCGTGCCGCGGAGTATTTAATCGTATCCTCACGGGTCATCCCCCATTCTCGCGCCGGGGCAATAATCTTGAGATCAGGGGCGAGTGTGTTCACGCTGACATCAAACCTGACCTGGTCATTACCCTTACCGGTGCAGCCGTGAGCGATGGCGTTTGCCCCTTCTTCCCGCGCCGTTTCGACAAGAAGGCGCGCAATCAGGGGACGGGCAAGAGCAGTGGCAAGAGGATAGCTCCCTTCATAAATGGCATTCGCCTTAAGCGCCGGGAAAACAAACTCGCTCAGGAAGATATCCCTGGCATCCTTGACAATGGCTTTAATGGCGCCAATCTTCAAGGCCTTTTCCCTGATTGCGTCAAGGTCACGCTCATTGCCGATATCAATGGTCAGGGCAATAACGTCATAGCCATATTTTTCCTTGAGCCACCTGATTGCGGCGGAAGTGTCCAGGCCTCCACTGTAAGCTAATACCAGTTTATCTGACATCTGCAACCCCCTTAATCGTTATCCGCATCTTTCGGCGGGAGATTCCTGTTGAGGAATTCCTCAATTTGCCTTCGGACGACCGGGTTCTGCCAGGAGTAGGTATGTCCCGGCGCCGTGAAGATGTTGAGGACGGTACCCACTTTTGGTTGGGGTGGGGAGAACCCGAGAAAAATTTCGATATTTTTACTGATCAGGGTAAAGAAATCACCGTTGCTGAAGGAATCGGGCTGCAGCCCGTTATTGTTGATCACCAGGATCCTCTCGTTTTTGGTATTCTTATGCCAGAAAGGTGTCCCTGTCTGGATACTGTAGACCTGCGGGTTGTCTTTCAGTATCTCCATGGCTTCATCACAAATAATCGTGCCGTTACTTTCACCGGTCAGGATAATCTTGAGATTCGGGATATGACCTGTTAAAAACTCAAGCCTTGATGCCAGGGTGATGGCTTTCTGGGGATACAGCCCCGTAATTGCCATATATTCATCAATATTACTCTTTAAGGTGTTGATTGAGCGTCTGTACTCCAGGAGCAGTGTCCTGTACCCGGATTCTTTTGCCTCTTCCTGTAAGCCCATAAAGATGCTGTACCAGTTGGGGGATTCATCCAGAAATCTCCAGCCCCAGCCACCGGGATTAAAGACGATAATCAGGTCATTATCTTTGGCGGCAAGATATGTCCCCAGCAGCTGGCTGACAAAATTATTCTTGGCTTCCGTATTCTTGCCAAACAGGTCTTCAGCCAGGCAAAAGGCATCGGTAGCGATCTCATACGGGACGATTGTGTAGTCATAAACCGGTGGAGGCAGACCTTTCGGCGCCACCTCCGATGTTATCCCCAGCACAACTGCCGGCGGTGAAGCCAGCAGTACGATTGCCATCGCTAAAGCAATGGCAATCATCGCAATTATCTTGATCCTGCGAATACTAACAGACATGCTTGTCTCCAAATATTCCGGTAGTTACCGTCAGTCAGTTTTACTGCCTGTCCTGTACCGGATTATCTGTTAATAATACCACGATATCATCACAACAGCACTATCCCTTTTAGCTGATTCTGTTCATAAACTGGGGATGCCTGGCATCACATCACGGTTACACGGAAGTGACACTTTTGATAGCGGCATAGCCGGGATAATTCAGAACATAATCCTGCTAAAATACTCTGTCACGCCGGATATCAGTGTGTTTATATCAAGCGGAAGAAACCGCTTTGTCCTGACCCTGTCTCAGGGCTGCTTAGATGAAAGCAAGAACCATATTTGCTGATGGAGACTGGCTTTTCAGAATGCCTTTTCTGCCAGCCCCCATCATTTATTCAAACATTTAAACCGGTCTTATTTACTTTCTACCTTGGTTAACGCCCGGTCGATCATCCCGGTGGCGGTATCGGCATCAGCACTGGTGATAATGAGTGGCGGTGCCAGACGGATTGTGTTCGGTTTGACGGCATTTACCAGGAGACCTTCCTCCATGCAAGCGTTCATAACATCAACGGATGCATTTTTGCTGAGGCCAAGGCCCAGCAATAGCCCTTTACCACGCACATCATTTAGGATAGGATGCTTTTTCTGAAGCCCCTTCAGATTGTCCACAAAGTGCTTGCCCACCTTCTGAACATTCCCGCAAATATCGTTATCAACAATATACTTGATGACAGCGTATGATACCGCGCACATCAGGGGATTGCCGCAGTAGGTGCCGCCGTGGTTGCCCGAAGCAAAGACATTCACATTATCCTTGCAGAGGAAGGCGCTGATGGGGACACCGCCGCCCATGCCTTTTGCGAGTGTCATAATATCAGGCTCGATGCCGTACTGCTGGTAGGCAAACATGGTGCCGGTGCGGGCAATGCCTGTCTGTACCTCGTCCAGAATGAGCAGGATGCCCTTCTCGTCACACCAGGCGCGCAGCTGCTTAACATAATCGGGATCCGCCGGATTAACCCCACCCTCGCCCTGCACCAGCTCCAGCATGACAGCGCATGTTCTCTCGTTGGTTGCCGCCTTGACGGCTTCAATGTCGTTATACGGCACATTTCTGAAGCCAGGTGGAAGAGGCAGGTACATGTTCTGGTAGAAAGACTGCCCCGTGGCAGCGGTCATCGCCAGCGTGCGTCCGTGCCATGAGTTCAGCATGGTGATTACCTCGTAAGCCCCGTTTAGTTTCAGCATGCCGTAGCGGCGTGCCAGTTTGACAGCACCCTCGCATGCCTCGGAACCACTGCTCTGGTAGAATATTTTGTTCAGGCAGCTGTTCTTCATCAGGATATCGGCAAGCTTATACTGCGGTATCGTGTAGTAGATCTGTGATACCTGGATAAGCTTGGATGCCTGCTCCTGTATTGCTTTGGTCATTACCGGGTGGGAATGACCCAGACAGCAGACGGCAAAGCCTGCGAAGAAATCAAGGAATTTCCTGTCATTTTCGTCCCACAGCCAGACACCCTCACCGCGCACCAGCACCAGCGGAATGCGCTTGAAGGTACTCATGTGGTATTTTTTATCCATTTCCATCCAGTCAACCTTTGTTGTCGCCAATTCCAACCCTCCTTATTGTGGATTTATTTATAGGGGTACCGTGCCCTTCCTGAATCCCACCCTTTATCCGGTGAAAGAGGAGAGCAGTCCCCTCAGAGACATCTCCGTTTGACAGAAGCTTATTTTTATGGATACTTTATCCCCGGAGTTATCTAGACTGCTTTTATGACCGTGCCGGAGTTAGCCCCTTCGATCTCACGGATCAGGGCATGGGGCTTCCTGCCGTCGATGATCCCGGCACTGCCCGTAACAGATAACGCCTGAAGGCAGGCTCTTATCTTGGGAATCATGCCTCCTGACGCCACACCGGAGGCAATAAGGCTTTCCGCTTCCGCAGAAGACAGCAGGGGGAGCAGTTTACCCTGTTTGTCATAGATGCCGGTAACATCAGTTAGGAAGATAAGTCTCTCGGCAGAAATTGCCGCCGCAATTTCACCGGCAATAATATCGGCATTGTTGTTCAGTACGCCCGGTGCTTCTTCGGCTCTACCCTGTGCGTAGAGAGAGACGGGTGCGACCACCGGAATATAACCTCCTTCAAGGAGCACCTTTAACGGAGTGATGTCGATCGTTGCTTTGCCGCCGACATAGCCTTTTTCCATGTTTGCGACGCCGTTTTGCACAAGTCCGCCGTCAACCCCGCTGATACCAATCGCCCGACCGCCCCGGTTGTTAATGGAAGCAACAATATCCTTGTTGACCAGCCCGGCAAGGACAGCCGTGACCACCTCCAGAGATGCGCTATCCGTGATACGCTCACCCCGGACAAAGCTTGTCGGGATATTCATCTTCTTGAGCCAGCTGGTAATAATGGCGCCGCCGCCGTGCACGATAACGACGGGTTTGTTTTGCTTCTGAAGAGAGACAACATCCTCCAGGGTGGTATCCTCACTACCAAGTGTTGAGCCGCCAATTTTGACAACGGTGGCTTTTTCCAGCTTGCCAGCCATCTTGTTGCTCCTTTATGGTCTCTTTTATTGTTTAGGTTGTGTAATCCGCGTTAATGTGGACGTATTCCTCGGTCATATCGCAGCCCCATGCGGTCGCCGAACCTGTGCCCAGGTTGAAGTTCAGGCTGATGGGCACCTCTTTTCTCTTGAAAATCTCAATCAGCACCTTCGGATCAAAAGACAGGGGTTGCCCGCCTTTAAGCACCGGAACCCCCCCGATTTCAAGGTCAGTCCTGGTTTCCACAATATCGACACCGCTCCGTCCCGCGGCGGCGATAATGCGTCCCCAGTTGGGGTCATTCCCGTAGACTGCCGTCTTGACGAGTGATGAGCCAACCACAGTCCGGGCAATCTGTCTGGCATCCCTGATGCTGGGGGCACCCTGAACACTGACTTCAATCATCTTGCTTGCACCCTCGCCGTCAGCCGCCATCTTTTTGGCAAGCGTCACGCAGACCTTATCTAAAGCCAGCTGGAAAACCTTGCCCTGCTCGTCGGTCATGGATATTGGCTTATTCCCTGCTTTCCCGTTCGCCATGAGAATTGCCGTATCGTTGGTGCTGGTATCACCGTCAACCGTAATCATGTTAAAAGAAATATCAACAGCATTTTTCAGTGCCTTCTTCATAAAATCCAACTCAACTGCGGCATCGGTGGCAAGGAAACAGAGCATCGTGCCCATGTTGGGGTGAATCATGCCTGAGCCTTTGGTGATGCCCCCAATCGTAAACTCGCTCCCGCCAATTTGTACTTTAACGGCAGCTTCCTTGGGAACTGTATCCGTGGTCATGATGGCATTTGCCACGTCGTGACCGCCATCCGGAGAAAGGGCAATATTCTCTATCCCTGATTTTATTTTGTCCATGGGTAAAGCCACGCCGATAACACCGGTGCTGGCAACCATGACTTCTTCTGCCGGACCCCCGAATTTTTGTGCGGTCAGTCTTGCCATCTCGCGGGCGTCATTGAGTCCGGGTTCACCGGTGCACGCATTGGCACAACCGCTGTTTACCACAATCGCCCTTGCCCGCCCCCCCTGTAGATGTTCCTGAGATAAAACCACGGGTGCTGCCTTGATCCGGTTGGTGGTGAAAAGACCGCAGGCGACACAGGATACCTCTGAGAAGATGATGCCCATGTCGAGAGGGCGGTCTCCCTTCTTTTCGATCCCCCCCTTGATACTGGCGTAGGTCGCACCGGCCTGAAAACCCCGTGGCGAAGTGACGGTACCCGCATTTACGAAATCAATTTTTGCATTCATCATAGGCTAAAATATACCATATAAATATAGCTGGGGCAATGAGTTTTACCTCCCTTGGATAGAACGT
>JBDRFO010000028.1:0-6310 GCA_043818655.1 Chloroflexota bacterium | reverse complement strand
ATGTTACCCTTGGCGCCGGATGTTGCGATCATGTAGATGCTCCCGTAGCGGTCAAGGGTGCTGGATATGGCTTCGGTAATCTTATCGGTCGTTTCCACCCAGACTTCAATCACACCGTTATAACGCTCATCTTCGGTGATTAAACCGCGATGGTACTGGTTTTCGATGACGGAGGTTCTTTCTTCTGCCTCTGCCAGTAGTTTTGCCTTATTCTCCGGAACCTTGAGCTCGCTTAAGGCGATGGTCGTTCCTGACTGTGTGGCGAAATGGAACCCCATCTGTTTGACGTTATCCAGGACATTCGCCATCTCTTCGTTACTCAGCACCTTGTAGCAATCAGAGATGATCTTCTTGAGACGAGACTTGTCAACATCCGTATTGTAGAACCCCAGTTCTCTGGGGAGAACGTCATTGAAGATGATGCGCCCGACGCTGGTCCTGAGCTTCTCACCACCCCTCTCCTGATCTCTCACCTCAATCTCAGCTCTGAGGTCAATGAGACCGAGGTCATAGCTGAGTCTTGCATCGTCAAAGCCCCGGAAGCCCTTGTTTTCCCCTTTTGCCCCTTTCCGGATCGTTGTCAGGTAGTAGCAGCCCAGGACAATATCCAGGGTGGGCATGATCGTCGGTTCACCGCTGCTGGGAAGAAGCATGTTACGGACGCTGAGCATGATCTCCCGCGCCTCTTTCACGGCAGCTTTGGACAGGGGGATATGAACAGCCATCTGGTCGCCGTCAAAGTCGGCGTTGAATGCCGAGCATACCAGCGGGTGCAGCTGAATCGCGCTGCCGTCAATAAGCACCGGTTCAAAGGCCTGAATGCTGAGGCGGTGCAATGTCGGTGCCCGGTTGAGCAGCACCGGTCTTTCCTTCACTACTTCCTCCAGGATGTCGTAGACATCGGCCCTTGCTCTCTCCACGAGACGCCGGGCGTTCTTGATATTGTGCGCTAAGCCCTGTTTGATAAGCTCGCGCATGATAAAGGGTTTGAACAGCTCCAGTGCCATACGTCTGGGCAGTCCGCACTGGTGCAGCTTGAGTTGAGGCCCAACCACGATTACCGAGCGACCGCTGTAGTCGACCCGTTTCCCCAGCAGATTCTGGCGGAAGCGTCCCTGTTTGCCCCTGAGGATGTCGGAGAGTGACTTGAGCTTGTGATTGCCGTTGGCTGAGACGGTTCGGCTCCGCCTCCCGTTGTCGATCAGGGAGTCGACTGCTTCCTGCAGCATGCGTTTTTCGTTGCGGATGATAATCTCCGGTGCTTCGATCCCCATCAGGTGGCGTAAGCGGCTGTTGCGGTTGATGACCCGGCGGTACAGGTCGTTCAGGTCGCTGGTGGCGAAGCGTCCGCCGTCGAGCTGGACCATTGGTCTCAGGTCAGGCGGCAAGACCGGCAGCACGGTTAAGATCATCCATTCCGGTTTGTTGGTGCTGTGGCGGAAGGCTTCCACCATCTGGAGCTGTTTTCGTGCCTTCTTCCGGCGCTGTCCTGAAGTGGATGTATTGGACACTTCGAGAAGCCTGTTGCGCGTCTCATCAAGGTTAAGCTCACGCACAATTTTTAGTATCGCTTCTGCCCCCATCCCGGCCTCAAAGATGTCTTCAAATCTGTCCTTGAGATCAAGGTAGTCATTTTCGGGGAGGGTAGTGCCCTTCCTCAGGTCTTTTAGCTTATCGATGGTGATACGGGTCTTGTCTTCATCATCTTTCTTTTCACTGGCAAAATCACGTCGCAACTGGTTTACCTCTTCTACCGTCGCCTGATTTTGCTCCATGTCACGGATTTTGTCTTCCAGGGCTTGCTCTCGTTTTTCTATCGCGAGAGCACCATCTGCTTCCAGCTTTTTTACGGCTTCCTCGCGTGCTGTCTCATCGATGGAGGTAATAATATACTGGGAGAAGTACAGGACACGCTCCAGGGTGCGTGCTGACAGGTCAAGCAGCAGTCCCAGCCGGCTGGGTATCCCCTTGGCAAACCAGATATGACTTACGGGGCAGGCAAGCTCAATATGTCCCATTCTTTCCCGGCGTACCTTGGCGCGGGTAACCTCAACCTCACACTTATCGCAGATAATCCCCTTGAAGCGTATTCTTTTGTACTTGCCGCAGGCGCACTCAAAGTCTTTCGTCGGGCCAAAGATTCTCTCGCAAAAAAGTCCGTCCCGTTCCGGCTTGAGCGTGCGGTAGTTGATGGTCTCCGGCTTGGTTACCTCACCATAAGACCAGCTCCTGATTTGCTCTGGAGATGCTAAAGAGATTCGTACGGCATCAAAATCTTTATCGTCTATCATCTAAATCTACCTCTTCCTTGATGGCATCAATGGTTAAATCGGGCACACTATCGGTATCTTCAGATATACCTTCTCTGCCCTCTGTAATCTCATGGATTTCGGGTGCTTTTAATTCCTTCATTACTTCAACCGCCAATCCCAGGCTCTGCAGTTCCTTGATAAGAACCTTGAAAGACTCAGGAACACCCGGTGGCACGATATCTTCATTCTTGACGATTGCCTCATAGGTCTTCGCCCGCCCGGTAACATCGTCTGATTTGATTGTCAGGATTTCCTGTAGATTGTGGGCGGCACCGTAAGCCTCCAGCGTCCATACCTCCATCTCGCCGAAGCGCTGTCCGCCAAACTGTGCCTTACCACCCAGCGGCTGCTGGCTGATAAGGGAATAGGGTCCCGTGGAACGGGCGTGTACCTTGTCTTCCACGAGGTGGTTCAGCTTCATCATATAGATCTGTCCCACCGTTACCGGCTGATCAAAAGGCTCACCGGTATGGCCGTCGCGCAGGATTACCTTTCCGATGATCGGTGCCGGTTGTCTCTTTTCGGCGCTCACCTTTTCCACGACCTTAGTCAGTTCTTCCGGTTGGATCTCACGGCTGGCGATCCCCAGTTCTTCCAGCCAGAGTCTCAGGCAGACATTGCTGGCTACCCCGGCATCATCTTTATGATCGCTGAATACCTTCTCACTATCGTAGCCGTGGCTGGCGACCCATGCCCTGGCTAACTCAATCTCTATAGGAGGACTGCCGTTATTATTATCGTGGTCAAGACTCACCGCACCGGCTTTCTGGGCAATCCAGGCACGGGCCAGGGCATCCTGAATTGCTTCTTCATCAGCGCCGTCAAAAACGGGTGTTATTGCTCTGAATCCCAGTATCTGGGCTGCCCACCCCAGGTGTGTCTCCATAACCTGCCCGATATTCATACGGGAGGGGACACCGATGGGATTCAGGATGATGTCAATCGGTGTGCCGTCGGGGAGGAAAGGCATATCTTCTTTTGGAGCAATGATTGAAACAACCCCCTTGTTGCCGTGCCGCCCCGAGAGTTTATCGCCCACGGATACCCTCCGTTTCTGGGCGACCCAGACCTGGATCCACTCTCTCACCCCAGCCGGCAGGTCATCATCCTGAAATTCACTCCGTGGAGCGCCGCATGCGGGGCATTTTTCCGGGCGCTCCCCCCATACCTCGTGTCCGCATTTTTTACAGACATGCCTGTCAACGGAGAAATGCCGGGAGTTAATGACCTTGCCCCATTCCCCGGGTGGAATACGGAGCGAGGTATCTTTCACTTCCCGTGCTTTTTCCCCGAAGATGGCTCTGAGGAGCTTCTCTTCAGCAGAAAGCTCGGTCTCCCCCTTCGGGGTGATTTTACCAACCAGGATGTCATCGGGGTTTACTTTGGCACCAATATGGATGATGCCATTCTCATCCAGGTCACGAAGGCTTTCCTCGCCGACATTCGGGATGTCCCGGGTAATTTCCTCAGGTCCCAGCTTGGTTTCGCGGGCTTCTGCCTCGTATTTCTCGATGTGAATGGAGGTGAATTTGTCATTCTCCACCAGGCGGGAACTGATGATAATCGCATCCTCAAAGTTATAGCCTTCCCAGCTCATAAAGGCGCACAGGACGTTCTGACCCAGGGCAAGTTCTCCCTGCTCGATCGCCGAGCTATCGGCCAGGGGCTGTCCCGCCTCAACCCGGTCCCCTTTATTGACAATAGGAATCTGGTTAATGCAGGTGCCCTGATTGGTGCGCACGAATTTCATCAGTTCGTATTCTTTTTGCTTCCCGTTATCCTGATCCATGATGATGTGGTACCGGAGGTTACCTTTCTCGTCAACAAAGCCGGTAACGGAGCTTACCACACCGCTGGCATCAGGATTGTCATCAATGAAAAGAGCCTGTCCGCTGTATCTGGCGGCGACGCTCTCCATACCGGTAGCTACCAGTGGTGCTTCGGGTCGCAGCAGGGGCACTGCCTGTCTCTGCATATTGGAACCCATGAGGGCACGGTTGGCATCATCATGCTCCAGAAAAGGTATGAGGGAGGCGCCAACACTGAAAATCTGCTTTGGTGACACGTCCATGAAATCAATCCTGTCCGGTGAGTCAAGTGTGTAGCTGTCGCCCAGTCTCACTTCTATTTTGTCATCCAGAAACTGATTGCTCTTTTCATCCAGACGGGCATTGGCTTGAGCGATCACATACCTGTCCTCCTGATCGGCACTGAGGTAGATAATCTCATCGGAGACAAAAGGTAATACCCTGATGTTTTTTGCCGGCAATCGGGAAAGCTTCTTTACCAGTGCCGGTGAGACAACGGTATTGGCTTTCGCGACCTGATTTCCTTCCTCGCTAAGGACGGCTTCGCTCAGGGTTTTCCCCTGTAGCTCTTTGTAGCCTGGTGAAATATAGACAACACGATCGGTCAGGGGGACGATCCTGATATTTCCCTGGGATAGCCTGTTCAGGTGTTCTGTATTGATGGTGGCTCCGGCTTCGACGATAATTTTACCGGTCTTATCAAAAACCGACTCCCTGGTGGTTTCCCCGAGCAGGGGATCATAACCGTTGCTCACCCCGTTAGCTACCCTTCGGTATGGGGTTTCAATGAAGCCATAGCGGCTGATGCGTCCGTATGCCGCGAGAGAACCGATAAGACCAATATTGGGTCCTTCCGGTGTCTCAATAGGGCAGATACGCCCGTAGTGTGAATAATGGACATCGCGAACATCAAAACCGGCCCGCTCACGGGAAAGACCTCCCGGTCCCATGGCGGATAGTCTTCGTTTGTGGGTTAGCTCAGCCAGGGGATTGGTCTGATCCATGAACTGAGATAGCTGTGAACCGCCGAAAAACTCCCTGATGGCGGCGACGACGGGGCGCACATTAACCAGGGCGCTTGGTGTCACCGCCTCGGTGTTGATAATGCTCATACGCTCAATAGCGACACGCTGCAGCCGGAGAAGTCCGATACGGAAACGGTTCTGGATAAGCTCACCCACCGTGCGCACCCTCCGGTTCCCCAGATGGTCGATGTCATCGGGCTTATCCTGGCCATTGTTAATCAGGATGATGTGCCTGATAATCTCCACAATGTCTTCCGGGGACAGGGCGCGCTGGCTCTTCGGAGACTCAGGTCTCAGCCTCATGTTGAGCTTGTAGCGGCCTACTTCTCCCAGGTCATAATGCTGCGGATCAAAAAACATGGTTTTGACCAGTTTCTGGGCGCTTCCGACGTTGGGCGGGTCTCCGGGACGCAGTCTCCTGTAGATATCAATCAGCGCTGCTGATTCGTCCTTGATACCCGGTTCGCGATCCAGTGTTGAATTGATATACTGGTGCTCCGCAGAGTTTTCTTCCTTCGCAAAAAGACTCAGTAACTTATCATCACTGCCGTAGCCAATCGCCCGTAATAGTGTCGTGATGGGGATCTTTCGTTTGCCGTTTATCTTGGCAGAGATTACATTCCGGCTGGAGGTTTCAAACTCAAGCCAGGCGCCGCGGGTGGGGATGAGCTTGGCATGACATAATATCCGTCCGCTGGTAGCATCTTCTTCGGTGGTGAAATAGACACCGGGTGAGCGCAGTAGCTGGCTGACGACCACACGCTCGATGCCACTGGTGATAAATACCCCTTTGGATGTCATGAGGGGAATGTCGCCAAAGAACAGGTCTTGCTCCTTGATTTCTCCGGTAGTTTTCACCAGTAGCTTTGTTCTGACATAAAGCGGTACCGAGTAAGTCAGGTCACGCTGGCGGCATTCTGTCTCTGTTTTCCAGTCACGTCCGGGGCGGAACTCATAGCCAACGAAGGTAAGTTCCAGTCTGCTGCCGGTGAAGTCCCTGATGGGTGATATTTCTTCCAGCAGGTCTTTTAATCCTTCTTCCTGAAACCAGCGGAATGATTCCTTTTGAACCTCGATCAGGTCCGGGACGTCAAGAATCTGGGGCAAATGGGCATAAGATCGCTGGGGAAAGGACGGCAATGTTCTGTCAGTGCATTTTGCTGGT
>JBDRFO010000027.1:0-38090 GCA_043818655.1 Chloroflexota bacterium | reverse complement strand
TGCCCGGGCGCTGGTTAACATCAACGAGGGCTTCAAGTCACCCCTGCGCCAGTACGGGTTGCTTACCAGAGACCCGCGTGTGAAGGAAAGAAAGAAACCCGGTCTCAAGAGGGCGAGGAAAGCACCTCAGTATACCAAACGGTAAAGAAAATTCTTTCTCTGTCCTGTTCGGGTTATCCCGGCAAGAGACTTGAGATGGCGGGAAACGCCTCTAAATCATGTGTGCATGGGCGGTTTCCGCATCGTTTAACAGGTAAACAGGAGCCAGACACAAAATGTGTCTGGCTTTTTGTGTTTCTATTCTTGTGAAGACATATCGCTCAACCGGAGGCAATTATACCAGAGTCAAGATGAAACCCGCAGACTTGCAACATGGATAATGTCATGTTCACCCTGGTATTAGTTTCGAACCCCCGGACAGTTATGCAACAGCTTCTGCGGGGGCAGTTGCGATGCTGCCCGCAACAGGGTAATGCTTGTCGCTTTCGCGGCGGGAATTCTTCCCTGTCTGCGGAAAATACGCCTTTGTCTTATCGGTTATTGCAGGCATCGTATGCATATTCGTATTAAAGTCCGGCAAGCTCTTTTCCCAACCCCAGCAGTCTCTCCACGCGCTCAGGACTGTCGGTTTCGGCGTAGATGCGGAGGAGCGGCTCGGTGCCGGAGAATCTGATAAGCAGCCATGACTTATCCGCCAGGTTAAAGCGGAAGCCGTCAAGGGTGTCCATCTTCAGCACCTTGACGCCATCAAGGGTCTGGGGGACATTTCCTTTCACCTTTTTGATAATTTCCTGACGCTCTTCCTCGGGGAACTCCATGTCCCAGCGGTTAAAGTAATGCGGGCCTACCTTGCTGTAGAGATAGCTGATAAGCTCCGAGGGACTTTTCCCTGTCTTTTGCATCAGGTCAAGGAAGTAAAGCCCGGCAAGAATACCGTCGCGTTCCGGGACATGTCCCCTGAAGCCATAGCCACCGCTTTCCTCACCACCGATAAGGGCATTCTCTTCAATCATCAACGGGGCAACATACTTGAACCCCACTTTTGTCTCACGGACAGCGTCTCCGAAGATCTCTCCGAGACGGTCGGGCATGCTGCCGGTGGTAATTGTCTTGACGATCAAACCTTGCTCCTTGCGTACCTCAAGAAGGTAAAGGCAGAGCAGGGCAAAGGTCTGGAGGGTGGTCAGGAAGACCCCGTTTTCGTCCATGATGCCAGCGCGGTCGGCGTCACCGTCGGTCGCGATGCCGATATTTGCCCCCTGCTCCTTAATCTTTGCCGAGAGGCTGGCGAGGTTGGCGGCGATCGGCTCCGGTTGTTTTATCCCCGGAAACAAGGGGTTACGCGTGCCATTTATCTCCGTCAGTTCGATCGTGCCCCCCTCAAGAACGCTTTTGAGGTAGCCTATTCCCGCCCCGAACATGGGATCGATGACCACCTTTATATTTGCCTGGCGGAGCCGGGCAAAATCAACAAGCCGGCTGATATGGGTGAAATAGGAGGGGGCAATGTTAAAATATTCCAGCAAACCCTGATTGCCGGCACTGGCGAGCGTCGTGCTCCTGATTTCCGGCTTGCTCAGAATACGGGCGATGTTCTTCTCGATTTCCGAGACCACTTCCTGGGGAGCACTGGCACCATCCTGCGTTTTATACTTGAAGCCGTTCCATGCGCACGGATTATGGCTGGCAGTTATCATGATGGCACCGGCCGCCTGTTTGGCGACAACGCCGTAGCTGACGACAGGTGTCGGCGTTGCTTCGGGGCACAGGTATACCTTGATGCCGTTGCCGGAAATTACCTCGGCAGCAGCCCTGGCGAAATCTTCGGAGGCAAAGCGGGTATCGTAGCCAATGACAAGTCCCATGTGGGCAAGCTCTTTCTTTTTCAGGTAATCGGCAACCCCTTGGGCGCAAATCCTGACATTATCAAAGGTAAAGTCTTCGGCAATAATACCGCGCCAGCCGTCAGTACCAAACTTGATTGGGTTTTTCATGCCTCACCCCCTCTGTGGTTCTATCTGGTTACCCTATCCCCTTAATCCCCCTCCCATGTCAGGGGAAGGGGATGGTTTTGGAAGAGGGGTCTGCACCCCTCTTAAGCGCCCCGGTCAAAAAGGATAAATTAATCGCCGGGATTTTACGTCTTCACAGGTCTTTCGCTACCGATAGTCCCTCACTCCTGGCTTTTGACAGCTATTTCCCCAGTCCTTCTTTTCTCAGAATATCTGCCTTGTCGGTTTTCTCCCACGGCAGGTCAATATCAGTTCGTCCGAAATGCCCGTAAGATGCTGTCTGCCGGTATATCGGGCGACGCAGATCGAAGCTCTTGATGATGCCGGCGGGGCGGAAGTCAAAGTGCTTTTCGACCAGGGCAAGGAGGACAGCCTCCTCCAGTTTGCTTGTGCCGAAGGTCTCGATGGAGAGAGACAGGGGATGTGCCACGCCGATCGCGTAGGCGACCTGCAGCTCTACCTGCTCGGCGAGTCCGGCGGCAACAAGGTTCTTGGCGGCGTAGCGGGCCATATAGGATGCCGAGCGGTCAACCTTGGTCGGGTCCTTGCCGGAGAAAGCGCCGCCGCCGTGCCGGGCAGTGCTTCCGTAGGTATCTACCAGGAGCTTGCGTCCGGTAAAACCCGAATCAGAGGCGGGGCCGCCGAGCACAAAACGACCCGTGGCGTTGACCAGAAAATTGGTTTTATTGTCAATGTACCCTGCCGGTATGATGGGTTTAATAACCTTCTCAATAATGTCCGCTCTCATTTTATCACGGTCAACGGGATCGTGCTGGGCGGCGATGACCACGGTTTCGACCCTTTTGGGCTTTCCGTAGGAATACTCGACGGTGACCTGGGATTTGCCATCGGGGCGGAGGTACGGGATGATCCCCTTCTTTCTTACCTCAGCCAGGCGCATGACAAGCTTTTGCGCCAGCATAATGGGCAGCGGCATTAGTTCCGGGGTGTCATTGGAGGCAAAACCGAACATCATGCCCTGGTCACCGGCGCCGACAGCATCCAGTGGGTCGGTCGAACCGGCCTTGGTTTCGGCTGACTGGCTCACACCCAGGGAAATATCGGGGGACTGTTTGTTAATGGAAACCAGGACGCCGCAGGAGCGGAAATCAAACAGGTACTCAGGTTTCGTGTAGCCGATTTCCTCGATGGTGCGGCGGACAATTTCCTGAATATCCACATAGGTGTCGGTGGTGACCTCTCCGTTTACCAGAACCAGCCCGTTGGTCACAGCGGTTTCGCAGGCAACCCTGGCATTCGGGTCATTTTTCAGTATATCATCCAGGACAGCATCCGATATCTGGTCGCATATCTTGTCCGGATGTCCTTCCGTTACTGATTCCGAGGTAAATAAGTACTTCGGTGAACTGAAGAAACAGCTATTACTTGGCATTTATCCTCCCCTTTATTTTTAAGTTTTCCCATGGAAAAACAACTTATCCCTTTTTAATGGAATCCTGACATTACCAGATTTGCTGGTAGATTTTCGCATCAGTATATTTTATTTATGTTATGTCCCCTGCTCCCAGCTTGAGAGGTATTTCCCCTGCTCTGGCGTCAGGGTATCGATGTTAACGCCCATGGAGCTGAGTTTCAAGGAGGCAACCCTTTGATCAATATCCTCTGGGACGGCGTACACTTTTGCCTTCAGGGTATCGCCGTGTTTTACCAGGTGCTCCACACTTAAAGACTGGTTGGCAAAACTCATATCCATGACGCTGGCGGGGTGTCCTTCGGCAGCGGCAAGGTTAATCAGCCTGCCGTCACCAAGCAGGAAGAGGTGGCGGCCATCCTTTAAGGTATACTCATCAATATAGCTGCGGATGCGTCGCTTGCTCACGGACATTGCTTCCAGGGCTGGGATGTTAATCTCAACATTAAAATGTCCGGAGTTAGCCATGATGGCGCCGTCTTTCATTACCTCCAGATGCGCCCGGTTGATGACGTTAATGTCCCCGGTGGCGGTAACGAAAATATCACCCTGCGGCGCCGCCTCGATTAAAGGCATAACACGGAAGCCGTCCATGACCGCCTCAAGGGCGCGGACAGGCTTTACCTCAGTGACGATTACGTTCGCACCCAGTCCTTTCGCCCTGAGCGCGATACCGTGACTGCACCATCCGTAGCCGCAGACCACCACTTTCTTCCCGGCCCACAGTATGTTGGTGGCGCGAATAATGCCGTCGATGGTGCTCTGGCCGGTGCCGTAGCGGTTATCAAAGAGGTATTTGGTCTGGGCGTCGTTCACGGCAATAACCGGATACCTCAGTTTGCCCGCCTGCTCCATGCTCCTCAGCCGGATAACGCCGGTCGTGGTCTCTTCGGTACCGCCTTTAACCCCCTCGATGAGATCGGTTCTTTTGGCGTGGAGGGTGCTCACCAGGTCTGCCCCGTCATCCATGGTGATCATGGGTTTATGATCCAGTGCCATGTTGATGTGCTTGTAGTAGGTATCGTTATCCTCTCCCTTGATGGCGCAAATTGGGATTCCGTATTCCACCAGAGCGGCGGCAACATCGTCCTGAGTGCTCAGCGGATTCGAGGCGCACATGACGACATCAGCCCCGCCTGCCTTTAAGGTTAAAGCCAGGTTGGCTGTCTCTGAGGTAATATGAAGACAGCCGGAGATGCGGATATCCTGAAGCGGTTTTTCTTTTTCAAACCGCTCTCTTATCATTTTGACAACGGGCATTTCACGTGCTGCCCATTCTATCCTCAGTCTTCCCGCCCCGGCTAACTTCAAATCTTTAATGTCATAGTTTTTTGTTAACGTCACAAGCAACTCCTTAATGTCTGGTTGGTTTAACCATCACAAGATTTTTCATTTTTATAGGGCAACCTGCCCTCTACCCCCCACCCTTTTTGTGCCGTTACCAGGGAAGGGAGGATAATTTTTGCCGGCAGTATTTCTGTCACACAGGTTGATACCTCTTTTAACAGGTCATTGTAGCGAAGAATCTCGCCTCTTTCAAATACTTTATGCTGGTACTATTTTGCCGCAATCTTCCCAATGATAGCATTCACTATTCTTGAATGACCAATTATACATGATTTTACCCTGCTTCAACCACCTGGGCAAAATCAGCCGTTTCCCTGTATCCTTTTGTGTCCTTTTACCGCATATACTATAATGAGGGTTGGAATTCATCCGGAAACCCGGCATCGTAAGACAGGGCACCTGTCTTTATCAGCGGTGGAGAATCTGTTTCTGGATGGCTTCTAAGTTTATTACTGAAGGGGTAAATGCCTCTGGTAAAGAATGTCGTTGGGAGGTAAATCGTATGCAAGGAATCCAGCCCGGTTGTTTACCCACGATTATTGGCAGTATGCCCCATACTGATCCGGCATCAGCCTGTGCTTTAATAAACCGTTTTCTTAAGGACATTCCCTGCTGGCCCCAGCTGCCGCAGCGTTCGTCCCTTGAGAATATGTATATGTATATCCAGTTCAGCGAAGGACTGCCCGGTGCGGTCATTTCCGATGACCATCTTTCGATTGATGCCTATGCCCCCAGTGCCGATAAAGAAACCGAGAAGCTCTACCAGTCCTATCTGGACAATGACATTAATAGTTATCCTGTCAGCCTGGAATATGCCGCCGGTCTGCATGCCTTTTTACAGCAGACAAATCTCTCACCCCTGGCGGTAAAGGGGCAGATAACCGGGCCGGTAAGCTTCGGGCTGACGGTTAGCGACCGGGACGGCAAGCCCATCATCTATGATGATGTCCTCTCTGATCTCGGGGTAAAAATCCTGCGTCTTAAAGCTGCCTGGCAGGAACATGAGCTGGCAGGACTCTCCCGCAATACCATCATCTTTCTGGATGAGCCGTACATGGCTTCTTTCGGCTCGGCTTATGTTTCGCTTTCCCGTGAGAAGGTCCTGAGCCTCTTGCAGGAGGTTCTTTCCGTGATTGTCAACTTGAAGGGGGTACACTGCTGTGGTAATACCGACTGGTCATTGCTTCTTGCCAGCAGCATTGACATCTTGAGTGTTGATGCCTATAGCTACGGGGCATCGCTCAGCCTGTATCCATCCGAGGTCAAGAGCTTCATCGGGAGGGGTGGTGTTATCGCCTGGGGGATTGTTCCCAACACCAGTGAACTGCTGCAGAAAGAGACGGTCGCTAGTTTAAAAGACCGGCTGGAGGAGACCATCGCCCCATTTACCAGAAACGGCATCCCTTTCAGGCAGCTGATCGCGCAGTCACTGATCACCCCGTGCTGCGGTCTGGCAACACTGAGCGAGGCGGCAGCATCCGATGCCCTGGAAAAGCTCTCAGCGCTGTCATCAAGGCTGCGCAGCATCTATCTCTGAGCTACAAGCTATCCAGAAACGATATTTCCGTATCCGGGCATGAAATGTGCTCCGTCTTATGAGATATTGGGTTTCCAGAAGAACCCCGGCAGTGTTCGTGATTCATAAACTGGTTTGGTGGTAGATTGCAGCGCTTTGCGCTATACTTTGGCTATGAACAAGAAGAAAAAGGTCGCTGACATCAAGCACCGCAGACAGGCAAAGAAGCTGGAAGAGAAAAGAAAACAACTGCAATCCCAGCCCAAAGCCGCCAGGCAGGTGTGATTCAGAAGCCATGAAACGCATCTGTCTCCTTACCGGACAGCCGGGAACAGGGAAAACCAGCCTGATCAAAACGGTGGCGGGTGAATTTGCCGGAAATGCCGGCGGATTTTACACTGAAGAAATAAGGAGTCAGGGAACGAGGCTTGGTTTCCGTCTGGTAACCCTGGATGGTGAGAGCGGCACGCTTGCTCACATCAAGATTAAAAGTCCGCACCGTGTCGGCAGGTATGGTGTTGACCTTGATGCCCTGGAGCATCTGGGGGTGACCGCCGTGCTGCGCGCCGTTGACGGGTGTGACCTCATCGTCATTGATGAAATCGGTAAAATGGAGCTTTTCTCCGACAGCTTCAAAGAGGCAGTGCTTCGTGCCCTGGATAGTGACCGGAAGGTTTTGGGTGCCGTCATGCTGAGTCCGCACGTCTGGGCGGATGCCCTGAAAAGAAGACCTGAGGTAGACCTGCTGCCGGTGACACGGACAAACAACCGGCGGGTGCTTGAGGAGATACGGGGCTGGCTGAAAGCCCCCCAGGCTTGAGAAAATGAAGGGGGTAGATGACTACCCCCTTTTCATGTGAGTATTGTTGACGAAGCGCTCATTTCCGTTTATCATTTCAACTGCAGCCGGAAATCATTTGGGCACCCGGTGTGGTGATGCCGGGCAAGTACCATCATCAGCTTCGGGGAATCATTATCCGGGATGATATGTTAATAATTCCTGAAAGGAGTTTTGAAAATGGAAGCCAGAATTGTCTATTTTGAGAAACCGGGTAAAGAGAATACGGATGCCGTTCTGGAGATTGTCAGGAAGCGTGCCTCGGAACTGGGTATCAGGACGGCGGTTATCGCTTCTTATCACGGTTTTACGGCAGACCGGGCAGTAAGACTGCTTGACGGCATGAAGATTGTGATTATCGCCGGTTTTTACAGCCCGACGACGGAGAATCTCGCCGAGACCTTTTCACAGGGCGACGAGCGGCTCATCAAGAGCAAGGCAACCGTGCTCGTGGCGACCCATCTTTTTGCCGGGATGAGCGCCGCCATGCGCAAGAAGTTCAGCAATGTCATCAGCAGCGAGATTGTTGCTTCCACCCTCCGGATGATAAGCACGGGGGTAAAGGTTGCTGTTGAGTGTTCGGTCATGGCTGCCGATGCCGGGCTGGCGCCAACGGACGAGGATGTTATCGCTGTCGGCGGTACCAGGAGCGGTGCTGATACGGCGATTGTTGTCCGTCCTGTTAACTCGCAGAATATCTTTGACCTGAAGGTAAAAGAGATCCTCTGCAAGCCCAGGGAGTGGTAGGGGCAAATTAGCCTCCTTGACTGTAAGCAGGCGTGCGAAAAGGGGGGCTTTTCCCGAATTTGCCTCCCTTGATGTGGCGGAGGTGTCACACAATATGAGGTAAAGCGTTCATCCATAAAGGATGAAAAATCATGTTGCGGAGTGTCCAGGAACTCAATATGCTGAGATTCAGGGAAATCAGTTCTTGGATAGCTTGTAGCTATCAGCAGGTTGCAGCAGCTAGTGTTATGTAACAGGAATATCTTGATAATGAGTCTAAGGGCGCCCATTGTAAAGCTGCCTTTGAGACACTCCACTAGCCCGCTGGCGCTATCTCACCATTTTCACCGCTTTGCCCTTGCGGCTGGACTCCAGGATGGCGTCCACCACCCTGACCATCTCCAGCCCGTCGTATCCGGAGCTTGGTGGCGTGGTGTCTTCCGCAATACATTTGTTAAAGGCTTCAACTGCCTTAATGTAAAGTACCGGCAAAGGGTCGGCATCGGGGAAGGTCTTTCTCATGTTGACCGTGTCACCCTCCACGATAAGCTCCCCGCGGAGCGGCATTCCCACGGTTCCCCGGCAGGTGATTTTCATTTTGCTCCCGTAGATGACGGCATCATCATCGGAGCGGGGCGCCAGCACACCGGAGATAACAACACCGGTAACCCCGTTCTGGAAAGTAAGGATGGCATAGGTCATATCATCAACCGGGCGCGCCGGCGGCTCTTCATCCGTCAAAGCACGCACCTCATCAATTTCACTCCCCAGCAGGAAACGCAGCAGGTCAATCGGATGCACGCCGGTGCCGACAAGGGCACCCGCCCCGGCAATTGCCGGGTCACGTCGCCAGCTGGCGCTCATTGTCACATTGCGGGCACGGCCATGGCAGTACTGTGCCTTGACCACTGATATTTCACCGGCCTCCCCGGACTGGATGTACTGGCGTGCCTCAACATGCGCCGGGTGATACCGGTTCTGGAAATCAAGCCCCAGCTTTACCTTATTATCGTTGCAGGTCTTAATCATGAGCTCGCATTCGGCGGTGTTGAGTGCCATCGGTTTTTCGCAGAACACGTGCTTGCCGGCTCTGGCGGCCATGACCACCTGTTCCGCATGAAGATTGTTCGGTGTGGCGACATATAAAACGTCAAGCTCCGGGTCCGCCAGCATTTTCTCAAGCGAATCGTAAGACCGGCTGGCGTGATGCCTTGCGGCAAAGTCCTGTGCCCGCTCCCTGCTGCGGCTGCAAACCGCAACCAGCTTCGTCTCGGCAGCGCGGCCCAGTGCCGGTGCCATAAAACGGTTGGCGTGATGCCCGATTCCAATGATACCCCATCCGGTTGTCATGACTTCCTCCCTCTAATGACCAGTTTTCATAAGTATAATGACTTCAGGGCAGGTGATGATGAGCAATCTGGCACAACCCTTTTGCCCAAGTAAGGTTGTTTTACATGAACTTGAGATGGTAAAAACTAGCTTAACAACCATGATTGCGCAGAACCAGCAAAACCGTATGTGGACAGCCTGTAAGTGAGCAAACGGTGACAGGCCGGGATGTTGCCGACCGTCACGCTATTTTGCTGGCTGCATCAGCTCAATAATGACACCGCCGTATTTGCGGATGTCAAAGAAGGCAATCCCGCCGCCTTCCGGGCGTCTTCGGCTGGTAATCACCGGAATGTCTTTTGCCGCAAGCTTTGCCGTTTCGGCATCCAGGTTATCCACCGTAAAGGCGATGTGATGCATGCCGCCGCCTTTTGCATCGAGGAACTCCTGGAAAATCGGCTGACCCTGGGTGGGGGAGATTAGCTCAATCCGGTGGGCGCCGACCTGGGCAAACCTGAGCCGTGACCCGAATTCGGGCTGGAAGGTAAATATCCCCAGTGATTCGTAGTACCTGACCGCCTCGTCCATGTCAGGGACGATGACCCCAACGTGATGGAATTCCCAGTTGCTTCCGATGATATTCTTGCTGACCTCCATACTGTTTCGTCCCCCCTTTTTTATCTGATTAACCTTCGCATCATTTTTCGGTTACAGCCTGTTTTATGCCGAATTATACACTAATTTGAGAGATAGAAGTATTAGGTAACGCTGCGAACTGAAGGACGTAAAATCCTGATTACGGAAACAGTCCCTTTTCAAAATACTATGGTTCTCCGGTGCGCGGGCAAAAAAGGTTTTGCCGTGCACGGGCAGAATGCTTTAATATTAGTGCGATACTGCATTTTTCGGGGAGTTTGCTTTTGGTGACTGCTGAAGTAGAAAATAAACCGGCGGGTTCCGATGAGAGATGTTGAAGCCACTGCGTTTGACCGGAAGCTGGCTGGTCTCTTGGATGATATTTACCGGAGACTTTTTGCGTGCTACGGGCCGCAGCACTGGTGGCCTGCCGATGCGCCTTTTGAGGTGATTGTGGGCGCAATCCTCACGCAGTCCTGTGCCTGGCGAAACGTGGTGCGGGCGATTGCTGCCCTCAAAGATGCGGGGGCGCTGTCAGCAGCATCCATCCGTCGCCTTGATGTGACGGAACTGGCTACCCATATCCGCCCCTGCGGCTATTATAACGCCAAAGCACGCAAACTGAAATGCCTTGTTGCGTGGCTGGAGAAATCCTGTGCCGACGACCTGAATGAACTAACCGGTCTGGATACGGTATCCCTGAGGGAGCAGCTTTTATCCCTCTACGGCATCGGCGAAGAAACCGCCGACTCGATTTTGCTCTACGCTCTTGACAGACCTGTTTTTGTGATTGATGCCTACACGCGCCGTATCATAAACCGTCTTGGTCTGACAGGAGGAGATAGTAGCTACGCCCGGTACCAGTCTCTTTTCATGGGCAACCTGCCCCAGAGTACCGGGTTGTTCAATGAGTACCATGCCCTGCTTGTCCGTCTTGCCAAAGAAGCCTGTCGTAAACAGCCTCTGTGTCTTAAATGCCCTCTTGCGCATATCTGCTGCCATCGGGCAAATCAGGATTGGTCCGATAGATAGCGGCAGAAATTAAGTAAATTATGCCGCATTATTTCTGTTTGCCTGTTGACGACAGGTCTGAATATGTGTATAATCTCTTTTCTTGTAAGGGTATTGCAATTGGTGAAAGCCGACTAACAAATAACGCTTGCGGAAGGGAGTAAGCAAAATATGCCAGAAAATTCTTGGGCTCTTGCTTTACAGATCGGTCTTACTGGATTTGGTATGGTTTTTGTTATTCTGACTACTTTATATCTGTCACTCTGGCTCATCGGGAGACTGGGTGCCAGGTTCAGCATCAGGCAGGCCAAGGCCGGGGATCGGGATAAAAAGTTAGCCACGCAGGTTGAGCCGAAAAGAGCCGCTGTTTCCGGTGGATAAATCTAACCTGTCTTTATATTCGGAAGTCATCCGGGAACACACGGTAATGATACCCGGCAGGTCTTTTGCCCGGTTTTGGCGCATCAGTTTCCGGGTAGTGCGGGGGAAGGAAATCACAAGATGTTCGGTTTGTTTGAGACTGGCTTTAGCAGCCTGACATGGCAGCATGCTGTCATGATCCTGATTGGCTGTGTGCTTTTATATCTCGGTATTGTCAAGGAATACGAGCCATTGCTCCTGGTGCCTATTGGTTTTGGTGTGATTCTGGTAAACCTGCCCATGGGCGGTCTCATGGACACCATCATTGACGGGAAACTGGTTGAGTCATATACCCCCGGCGGTCAGCCGGTAGGGATGGTTGCCCGCATCTTTGAATACGGTCTTTCCCAGGGGGAGATTATTCCGTGCCTTATCTTTGTGGGGTTGGGGGCACTGACGGACTTCGGCCCCCTTATTGCCAACCCCAGGAGTTTGCTGACCGGCGCGGCGGCACAGTTCGGTGTTTACATAGCTATGTTTATTTCTTTTGCCCTTGGATTCACCCTGCCCGAGGCAGCAACCATCGGTATTATCGGTGGTGCTGATGGTCCGACCACCATTTATCTTGCGGCAAATCTTGCCCCTCACATCCTGGGGACAGTAGCCGTGACCGCCTATACCTATATGGCGATGGTGCCTCTTATCCAGCCGCCGATTGTCAGACTTCTGACAACGGCAAAAGAGCGTGCCATTTACATGAAGCCGCAGCTTCGCCCTGTCGCCAAGTGGGAAAAGATTATTTTCCCCGTGGTTGGCGCGATGATCATCATTCTGCTCGTGCCCAAGTCGGCGCCGCTCATTGGCTGTTTGATGCTGGGTAACCTGCTCAGGGAGAGCGGCAATACCGACCGGCTCTCCGAAACTGCCGCCAATGCCCTCATGAATACCCTCATCATCCTGCTGGGGCTGTCTGTTGGCTGCTTTATGAGTGCGGCTAACTTTCTGACCTGGGATAGCCTGAAGATATTTGTGATCGGTTGTTTCTCCTTTGCTTCCGCCACCGCCAGCGGTGTCCTTATCGTCAAATTCATGAACCTGTTTCTCAAGGAGAAAATGAACCCGCTCATTGGTGCGGCGGGCGTCTCGGCGGTACCCATGTCCGCCAGGGTTGTGCAGAAGATGGGTCAGCAAGCCAACCCGAGGAACTTTCTCCTGATGCACGCGATGGGGCCTAATGTTGCCGGGCTCATCGGCACCGCCGCCGCCGCCGGGTTGTTTCTGGGCATGCTCAAGTTCTAGGGGCTTGGAAGTCTCCGGAATTTTGCTGAGATGGCGTGCGTGACCTGCTCAGGTTCGGGAGACATCAGTGTCCGGATGACTTCGAAAAAGGAAAAGATAACTCATACTGTCACTCTGAGGAGTGGCAGCGACGACGCAATCCGTAAAATCCGGGGAAGTGGACAGATTGCTTCGCTTACGCTCGCAATGACAGGCCTCATATTCCTTGACGATTCTGTCCAAATAGGATAAAGTCAACCTATGCCGAAAGACAGACCTCGTGATCGAACCGTCTATATTTGCCGTGAGTGCGGGCGGGAAAGCCCTTACTGGATGGGACGCTGTCCCGGCTGTCAGGAGTGGAATACCTTTGTTGAGAAGGTGGTAACCAGAGAGACATCGCCAAAGCCGAGAGCCTCTGTCATCAACCCGCCGCAGGAGCTTCCCCTGATCGAAGTCCGCAGTCAGGAGCGCTTTTCTCTGCCCTTGCCTGAGCTGAACCGGGTGCTTGGCGGCGGACTGGTACCGGGTTCTCTGGTGCTTATCGGCGGAGACCCGGGCATCGGCAAGTCGACCCTGCTTCTTCAAATTGCCGCCTTAATGTCCGGGCCGGAAGGAAAGGTGCTTTATGTCTCCGGAGAGGAAACAAAGCGTCAGATTAAACTCCGGGCAAGCCGTCTTCAGGTAAAAGGAGAAGGACTCTATCTCTTCTCTGAATCTGACCTCGATGCGATTTTACAGCAGATCGAGCAGCTTGAACCCCGCCTTGCCATCGTTGACTCAATTCAGTCGGTTTATCTTCCCGATCTGGATGCGGCGCCGGGCAGTATCAGCCAGGTGCGCAACTGTACCCTGAGACTGATGCGGCAGGCAAAGCTCTCCGATGTGCCCATTCTCATTGCCGGGCATGTTACCAAGGAAGGGGCGATTGCCGGGCCCAGGGTGCTGGAGCATATTGTTGATGTCGTTCTTTACCTTGAGGGTGAGTCTTTTAGCGCCTACCGGCTGCTGCGCTCGGTGAAAAACCGCTTTGGTACCACCAGCGAGGTCGGGGTTTTTGAGATGAAGACGCAGGGACTCGTCGAGGTGGCTAACCCATCGGAGGTTTTTCTCGCCGAGCGGCGGGAGGGGGCGATCGGCTCGATGGTCGTGCCCGTTCTTGAGGGCAACCGTCCCCTGATGGTCGAGATACAGGCACTGACCAATCCCACCAGCTTCGGTCTGCCGCGGCGCACGGTAAGCGGTCTTGACTTCGGCAGGCTTCTCCTGATTACGGCGGTGCTTTCCCGGAGGGTTGGCTTCAAGCTGGGTAACCAGGATGTCATGGTTAATGCCACCGGTGGGCTGAGGGTACGGGAACCGGCTGCCGATCTGGGCATTGCCCTTGCCATTGTTTCCAGCTTTCGTGATATGCCGGCGCCGCCGGGACTGGTAGCGATGGGTGAGGTGGGCTTGAGCGGTGAGCTGAGGGCGGTTCCCCAGCTGGAGCGGCGGCTGAGCGAGGCAGCCAGAATGGGCTTCCAACGCTGTCTCATCCCTGAATCCGGTGCAAGAAACCTTACCATGCACGGAAATGATATGAAGCTTCTGCCGGCAAGAAGTCTCCGGGAGGCGATCCGGCTGGTGTGGGGCGAGTCTTAACCCTTCTTCATCTCCCTTGCAAATTTTCTGGCGTTTTCCAGGTCGGCAGCATCCGGGTGCTTGCGGTTCATGAAGAGAAATTTACCCTGGCACCAGAATTTACCCGTTATCTGTGCCCCCTTGCCGGTCAGGGCTTCCTCCATTACCGTTATTTCTGTGCCTTCCGGACCGCCCGAGGTGCCAAAGAGGGCGACCTCTCTGCCGCTGAAATCATTTCTCTGGATAAATTCCAGAAGCGCTTTGCCCGGTTTGCCGCCGTAGCAGCCGGAACCCAGGAAAAGAAAGGCGTCTTTGCTTGGCTCCTTCTTCGTTTTCACGTTTTCCGCGACGGCGCCAAGCTCCTGAGCAATCGCCTCGGCGACCCGCTTTGTCTTACCGGCCTGTGAGAAGTAGATAACCTCGTACATCGCGAGCTACCTCCTTGTATCTCATTACCTGTCATTATAGCAGAAGATTTGCACTGCTGAGAAAAAGTTCCAGGATTGTGCGCAGTAGATATTATGAGTGCTTTTGTCTTATAATCGTATAGACTAAAATGGTTAGTAACAATAAAGTAGGTGCCGTTATTGTCGCTGCCGGTGAGAGCCGGCGTATGGGCGGCGTTGACAAAATTCTGACCCTTTTGGGGGATAAGCCGATTCTGGCACAGGTAGTTGGCGTCTTTGAAGCCTGTGAGAGCATCAATCAGATTGTGATTGTCTTGTCCAAAGCAAATATCGGTCTGGGGCAGGAAATGGCGGAAACAGAAGGCTGGACAAAGGTGAGCGGTATCTATGCCGGTGGCAACCGCCGTCAGGACTCAGTCGCCTCTGGACTTAAATGGCTTGATGACTGCGGGTGGGTTGTCATTCATGATGCCGCCAGACCTCTGGTAACGGAGCGCTTGATTCGTCGGGGGTTGACTCAGGCTAAGGCTTTTGGTGCCGCCGTTGCCGCTGCCCCCGTTACCGATACCATCAAGATAGCCGGGGAAGACATGCTCGTCAGGGAGACACCACTTCGCTCTAAATTATGGGCGGTGCAGACCCCTCAGGTATTCAAATTTGATATAATCGAAAGAGCCTATAAGGAGATAAAAGAAGAGGTTACTGATGATGCCCAGCTTGTGGAAAAGCTTGGCTTACCGGTCAGGCTTTACATGGGTGATTATGATAATATCAAGATAACCACGTCTGATGACCTGGTTATCGCAGAGGCGCTGTGGCAGGGGCGGTTAAAGAAGTAGTCATGCGTATTGGTATCGGTTATGACATCCACCCTCTGGCAACGGGGCATCCGCTGGTGCTGGGAGGGGTCACTGTCCCTTTTGACCGGGGACTTGAGGGCTGGAGTGATGGTGATACCCTGACCCATGCCGTGATTGACGCCCTGCTGGGGGCAGCCGCGCTGGGTGATATCGGGACTCATTTCCCGCCCGGCGAAGCGCAGTACCGTGGTATCCGCAGTCTTGTCCTGCTTGGGATGGTGAAAGAGAAGCTGGCAGAAGGTCACTGGAAAGTGGTCAATATTGATGCTACCATGATTGCAGAGCAACCGCATCTGGCGGATTTTTTTGCTGGCATGAGGCAGAATCTGTCTGCTACCCTGGATATTCCTATAGGGCAGGTGAACATCAAGGCCAGCAGCTCAAATAGCCTTGGTGTTGGTATCCGTGGGGAGGGTATCGCCGTCCATGCAGTGGCTTTGATCGAAAAAGATTCTTTATCGCAGGTGTAGCTTCAGTGTCAGGGTATTCTTTCGTGGTAAATATGAGAAGCCATCCAGAAACTCAACATGCCGGGGTGGGGCAGATGAGGCGCCCGGTTCGGAAAAACAGTTTCTGGATAGCCTGTAAAACCTGTCTTTTCCGGATGTGGCATTGCATCTGTTCGCTGCCCCGATTATAGCGGGGCAACCAGGATGGGTGCCTGAAAGCCATCCTGAAACTATTTATTCTGATGTGGAATAGGGGTTGTCCCTGTTTCAGAATAAGGTTTCCGGATTGCCTGTAGTCTGGGAAAGGAGGTTTTTTTACGATGTCACTTATCGGGAGCATCAGGAGAGATATTCAGGCTGCCTTTGATCATGATCCGGCAGCTGTCAGTACCATCGAAATCTTGCTTGCCTACCCCGGTTTTCATGCCCGTCAGTTTCATCGGTTAGCCCATACGCTGTTTCGGTGGCATATCCCTGTTGTCCCGCGCCTTATCTCTAACCTGGGCCGTTTCTTTACCGGTATTGAGATTCATCCCGGGGTGAAGATTGGCGAAGGTCTTTTTATCGACCACGGGATGGGTGTGGTGATGGGAGAGACGACAGAGATAGGAGATGACTGTGTCCTCTACCAGGGGGTAACACTGGGAGGCACCAGTCACCAGCGGGTGAAGCGTCATCCCACCCTGGGCAATAATGTGGTGGTGGGTGCCGGCTCGCAGATAATCGGGGCGATTACCATCGGCGATGACAGCAAGGTCGGGGCTGGCTCGGTGGTCATTAACGATGTGCCCCCGCATGCCACCGTGGTGGGTGTGCCGGGACGGGTGGTGGCTATCCGGAATCCGGACACCGCAAATATCGAGAGTCTGCCTGACCCCGTCGGGGAGAGACTGGAAAAACTGGAGAAACGCCTGGGTGAGCTTGAGGAGCGGCTCAGGGTCAGGGAAGGAAAAAAGAATTGAAGGTATACAATACGCTATCCGGACAGAAAGAGGAGTTTTTACCCGAAGGCAGTGAGGTCAGGATGTATGTCTGCGGCGTTACCCCCTATGACACGTCTCATATCGGGCACGCCATGAGCTACATCATCTTTGATGCCGTCAGACGCTACCTCGCCTTTCGCGGCTATAAGGTAAGGTTTGTGCAGAACTTTACCGATATTGACGATAAGATCATCAACCGGGCAAAAAGCCTTGGTATCTCTGCTGCAGTGCTTGCCGGAAAGTATACGGAGGGCTTTTTCGAAGATATGGATGCCCTGAATGTCCTCAGGGCGGACGTCTACCCGCGAGCTACCGGTGAGATAGACAATATCATTGAGGTAATATCGGGACTGATTGATAAGGGTTTTGCTTATGCCGCCGGCGGCAGCGTCTATTTCCGGGTGCGGCGTGTTTCGGACTACGGCAAGCTGTCGCACCGCAGTCTTGATACCATGATGGCGGGTGCCCGTATTGAGCCGGGGGAGGAGAAGGAATACCCCATGGATTTTGCCCTGTGGAAGGCGGCAAAGCCGGAAGAACCATTCTGGGAGAGCCCCTGGGGAAAGGGGCGTCCCGGCTGGCATATTGAGTGCAGTGCGATGTCCCTCAGGTATCTTGGGAGCATGATTGATATCCACGGCGGCGGGCAGGACCTCGTCTTCCCCCACCATGAAAACGAGATTGCCCAGTCGGAGAGCTATACCGGGATGAAGCCCTTTGCGCGCTACTGGATGCATAACGGGCTGTTGCAGCTTGGCGGCGAGAAGATGAGCAAATCCCTGGGCAACCTGATTACGATCCGGGATGCCCTGAGCAAATACAGCGCTGATGCCATCCGCATCTTTATCCTGGGTTCTCATTACCGCAGCCCGCTGACCTACTCGGAAGAGGCACAGCAGGCGGCGGAAGCCGGGGCAAGAAGGCTCCGCCAGGCGCTTGCCAGCCGCGGTGTTGAAAACAGGACTGCGGGGAAGCTTGACCCTGAGCCTTACCGGGCGCAGTTCATCAGGGCGATGGATGATGATTTCAATACGGCGCAGGCGCTCTCTGTCCTCTTTGACCTGGGTCATGAGATTAACCGTGCCGATGCCGAAGGTCTGGATACGGCGGCGGCACGGGAGACACTGTCGGAGCTTGCCGGGGTGCTGGGGCTGACGCTTAAAGAGCCGGAGAAGTCGCATGATGTTGCGCCTTTTATCGAGCTTCTCATTACCATCCGCCGGGAGCTGAGGGGGGCAAAGCAGTATCAGCTTGCCGACAGCATCAGGCAAAAATTGGTAGAGATTGGCATTACCCTTGAGGATACACCGGCGGGAACGGTCTGGAAACAAAAATAACACTCTTCATGGATGCCACGTAGCCGTCAGCAAGACCGAAATCGGTCGTCAGGGTAATAATGCCGCTCATGTCCGCCCTCCGCTTACCCGGACTAAGCGAATTTTAGTACGAGCAGGGAGATAAAAAGGAACAGGACTGCCAGGACAATGGTCAGCTGGAACAGGGTCTTTTCAATGCCCCGCTTGGTACGAAAGACAGCGCCGGATCCCCCAAAAATCCCGCCCAGCCCCCCACCCTTGGCCTGAAGCAGGACAGATATTATCAGGGTGACGGCCAGGATGATCAGCGCGATATTAAGATAGGTTTGCATCTTTACCCTTCCTTTGAAGACTTCTCGGTCAGTGTTTTCACCAGCAGCGACGCGGAAAGCTTGGGATCAGCCCTGCCTTTGGTGGCTTTCATCACCTGTCCCACCAGGAACTTGATGGCGGTTTCTTTTCCTGCCTGATAGTCGGCAACGGCTTGCGGGTTATCCGTAATTATCTTAGTTGCCACCTTTTCCAGCTCTTCCGCACTGCCGATTTGCCCCAGCCCGCGCTCACGGATAATGCTTTCGGCGCTGTGCCCGCTGCGGAACATCTCTTCAAGCACCGATTTGGCGGTCGTGTTGTTGATGGTGCCGTGAGATGCCAGGATAAGGGCGCAGAGGCTCTCCGGGCTGACCTTTGCCCGGAAGTCACCGGTTTCGATACCGGCGGCATTAATGATGCGGGTTACCTCGCCCAGCATCCAGTTTGCCACTTCTTTTGCCCTTCTGTCTGCGGGGAGGCGATTCGCTTCTTCAGTTTTCAGACAGTCTTCAAAGTAGTCTGCCGTCGCTCTTAAACCGGTAAGCAGGCTGGCATCGTAGAGGGACAACCCGAACTCTGCAACAAAGCGGTCACGCCTGGCTTCAGGTAATTCGGGCAGTTTTGCCTTTATCTCCGCGACCCAATCGGGGCTGATCATGAGGGGTGGCAGGTCCGGTTCCGGGAAGTAGCGGTAGTCATGGGCGTATTCCTTGCTGCGCTGGGAAAAGGTTTCTCCCTTTTCTTCAATCCAGCCCCTGGTCTCCTGCGCAATCCTCCCGCCGGCGGCAACCACTTCCCGCTGCCTGCGGGCTTCATATTCCAGGGCGCGGTAAACAGCCCGGAAGCTGTTCATATTCTTGACCTCTACCTTGGACATGAACTCCGCCGACCCCTCGGGACGGATGCTGATATTCGCATCACAGCGGAAGCTGCCTTCATCCATGTTGGCGGTGGAGACGCCCAGGTACTGGAGAATACTGTGCAGCTTCATTAAATACTGGCGCGCGTCCTCCGGGGAACGCATATCCGGTTCCCCGACAACCTCCATCAGGGGCACACCGGAGCGGTTGACATCAACCAGGCTGTAATGCTCCTCAAGGGGCGAGGTGTGGTGCATCAGCTTGGCGACGTCTTCTTCCAGGTGGACACGGGTAATGCCGACGGTCTTCTTCACGTCTTTAACCTCAAAGGAGAGAGCACCGCCCTTGCCGATGGGGGCATCGTACTGCGAAATCTGGTATCCCTTCATTAAATCGGGATAGGGGTAGTTCTTGCGGTCAAATTTCGTATAGGAAGAGACGCTGCAGTTAAGCGCCAGCGCCGTCATGATGGTATATGCTACCGCCCTTTGATTAATCGTCGGTAAGACCCCCGGCATCCCAAGGCAAACCGGGCAGACATGGGTGTTTGGTTGTGCTTGAGCGTAGTCGGCGCTGCAGCGGCAGAACATCTTGCTCTGTGTTAAAAGCTGGACGTGTACCTCAAGCCCGATAATCGTTTCAAAATTCATCAGTTTTCTAGTATAACAGTATTACTTATTCCTGACAACCGGGAGTGGTATAATTTCACAAATCTACAGGCTATTCAGAAACTGTTTTGCTGAATTCCGGCATAGCGGACGGATTGCTTGGCTGACGCTCGCAATGACAGAACGGATGTTTGTCAATGCTTCGTTGCTTTTGCTTCTTAGCATGACACTCGAAACCAATTACAATCAAGCAAAAATCATCTTTTCAAGAAAACTTGACAAGAATTAATCCGATGACTATACTACATTAGAAATAAACCTTCCCCGGACGATATTAATGCTTTTCCCTTGACACGAGACTCTAGTTTTTTGGTTTTTCCTGTATGCCAAAATATATTTTTGTAACTGGTGGTGTTGTTAGTTCTGTCGGCAAAGGTATCACTGTCGCCTCGATCGGCACCCTCCTCAAGAGTCGCAATATCAGTGTTTCCGTCCAGAAGTTAGACCCATATCTCAATGTTGACCCGGGTACGATGTCTCCTTACCAGCACGGCGAGGTTTTTGTTACCAAGGATGGCGCTGAGACAGACCTTGACCTGGGCAACTATGAGCGCTTTATTGATGTTGACCTCAACTGTGAGTCCAATGTGACCGCAGGGCAAATCTACAGTGCGGTGATTGCCAAAGAGAGACGCGGTGATTTTCTGGGGGGGACGATACAGGTTGTGCCCCATGTCACCAACGAGATAAAAGAGCGGTTCAGGAAGCTATCCGAGAAATCCGGGGCTGATGTCGTCATCATTGAGGTCGGCGGCACCGTCGGCGATATTGAGGGTCAGCCCTTTCTGGAAGCGATCCGGCAGATGAGGAGTGATGTCGGGAGGGATAATGTGCTTTACGTTCATGTTACGTTCCTGCCTTATCTCTCCTCAACACAGGAGGTAAAAAGCAAGCCGACGCAGCACAGCGTCAACGAGCTTCGCCGCATGGGTATCCAACCTGATATTATCGTCTGCCGCAGCGATTACCCCATCCCGCAGGCGGTATGCGACAAGATATCCCTCTTCTGTGATGTGGAGGGTAAAGCCGTGATCCCTATGCCGACAGTAGAGAGCATCTACGAGGTGCCGTTAATGCTGGAGGAGGCAGGATTGGGACAGCTTGTCGTGAAACACCTGGGTCTTCAAGCGAGTGCCCCGGATTTAAACCAGTGGCAGGACCTGGTGCAACGTCTCAAGACGCCTCATGAGACGGTCAACATCGCTCTGGTGGGCAAATATGTTGAGCTTAAGGATGCCTATTTCTCGGTACGCGAGGCGCTGCGTCATGCCGCCCTGTATCATAACAGGGATATCAATCTGCTCTGGGTTCAGTCCGAAGACCTGGAAAAAGAAGGCGGCACCCAGCAGTTGCGTCATGCACAGGGGATTGTGGTTCCGGGGGGCTTTGGTATCAGGGGGATCGAGGGCATGATACGGGCCGCCACCTATGCCAGAGAGAATAAGATTCCCTATCTTGGGCTTTGCCTGGGAATGCATGTTATGGTAATTGAGTTTGCCCGTCATGTGCTTCACTGCGATGCTGCTAACTCCACAGAGTTTAACGCTGCAACCCCCTGTCCCGTGATTGACCTTCTCCCTGAGCAGAAGAAGATCGAGAATAAGGGCGGGACGATGAGGCTGGGCAACTACCCGTGCCACCTGCTTCCGGACAGTCGTGTGGCAAAAGCCTACGGTGCGTGTCTTGTTTACGAGCGGCACCGGCACCGTCTGGAGTTTAATAATAAGTATCGTGATGTCCTGGGTAAGGCAGGGATGGTGTTTGCCGGGCTGTCTCCCGATGGCAAGCTGGTGGAGCTCTGTGAGCTGTCCGGGCACCCGTGGATGGTGGCATGCCAGTTTCACCCCGAGTTTAGCTCCCGCCCCGGTCGTCCCAATCCTCTGTTTCGCGATTTTATTGGTGTTGCCAAAGATGTCTTACGGGAAGGAACGCAGACGCCACTGGCTCTTTCCCTCTAGTGAATTCCAATCAGGCTACCACATGATTATCTGATAGCGGCTGAAACCGGATGGATATATCCGTACTTCAGAGCATAAAGCAGGGGTTATCTTATATAAATTTTTCAAAGGTAGGAGAAAGAGAATTAAATGCGCATCTTTCTGGACACGGCGAATATCAATCAGATAAGGGAAGCGGCCAGGTTAGGGGTCATCAGCGGTGTCACCACCAACCCCAGCCTGGTATCTGTCGAAGGCTCATCCGACTATCAGGCGGTGGTCAGGGAAATCTGCGGCATCATCAGCGGCCCTGTCTCGGCAGAGGTACTTGCCGAGACAGCTGCCGAGATGATTCCCCAGGCGCGGGATATCAGCACATGGGCACCCAACGTCGTCGTGAAAATCCCTATTACAACCGATGGGCTTGAGGCGACATCCGTGCTGTCCAAAGAGGGTGTCAGGGTAAACATGACACTTTGCTTCTCACTCAACCAGGCTCTCCTAGCGGCGGCCGCCGGTGCTGCCTATGTCAGTCCTTTTATCGGTCGGTTGGATGATATCGGACATGACGGCATGGGGCTGGTCAGGGATATTATTGAGGTGTTTCAACAGTATCACCTGAAAACAGAGGTGATTGCTGCCAGTATCCGCCACACCCAGCATTGCTTTATGGCGGCGAAGGCGGGGGCGCATATTGTCACGGTCCCGTATAAGGTGCTGCAGCAGATGATAAAACACCCGCTTACCGATATCGGCATCGCCCGCTTCCTTGCCGACTGGAAGCGTGTGGCCCCGTAGAAGTCATCCGGAAACGCAATATACTGAGATAGAGCATGTTACATACTCGGGTTCGGTGGAAATTGGTTATGGGACGGCTTGCAGTATTTTCGAGGGAAACCGGGCACATGTTCATGGACTTCTGAATGACAATTTTCCCCGTGTCACCTCATCGGTCAGGACAGGAAATTTGTGCCTTACCCGGAGGTGACTGGGTATATCTGCAGATGATAGGCAATTCCCGGCGAAGATGGGATGATGCTGTTGATGAATTACTCTAACTAGGAGAGGATGGCCAGGAGGTAAAGCGACAAATGATGGATATTAATCAGCTGGAAAGCATGACCAGAGATGAATTACTTGACATGGCAAGGGATCTCGGGGTCACCAATTGCAGCGCTCTGAAGAAGAAAGACTGTGTTATGCGCCTGCTTCAGGCGCAGACGGAACAGCAGGGCAATATCTTCTGTTCGGGTATCCTTGAGACAATGATGGACGGCTACGGTTTCCTCAGGCAGGAAAGCCTGCTGCCAAGCTCAGGCGATGTCTATATTTCTCAATCTCAGATACGCCGCTTTGGGCTGCGTACGGGTGACATGGTTACCGGACAGTCACGACCGCCGAAATCCGGGGAGAAATATGCCAGTCTGCTCCGTGTTGAGGCGATTAATGACATCAATCCGGAGATGGCCAAAAACAGGGCTCGTTTTGCCTCACTTACGCCTATTTTCCCCAATAAGCTGATCAACCTGGAAACCACGAACGGTGATTTGTCTGCCCGGTTGGTTAATCTCATTGCTCCCATCGGGCGCGGACAGCGTGGTCTCCTTGTCTCTCCGCCCAAGGCCGGGAAGACGATGCTGCTGAAATCAATCGCCAATGCCGTAAGCAACAACTACAACGATGTGCACATTCTTGTCTGCCTGATCGGTGAACGTCCGGAAGAGGTCACGGACATGAGGTATTCGGTCAAGGGAGAGGTAATCGGTGCCACCTTTGATGAGCCGGTGGAAAACCAGACACGCGTTGCCGAACTGGCGCTGGAACGGGCAAAGCGTATCGTCGAAAGCGGGAAGGATGTGATTATTCTCCTGGACGGGATTACACGCCTTACCCGTGCCTATAACCTGTCAATACCCCCCAGCGGGCGTACGCTCTCCGGGGGTATTGACCCGGCGGCACTCTACCCCCCCAAGCGCTTTTTCGGTGCCGCACGCAACACAACTGAAGGCGGCAGTCTCACCATTCTTGCCACCTGTCTCGTTGATACCGGGAGCCGCATGGATGATGTGATCTACGAGGAATTCAAGGGAACGGGCAACATGGAGCTTCACCTTGACCGGAGACTGGCCGAGCGGCGCACCTTCCCGGCGGTGGATATTCAGCGCAGTGGCACCCGCCGCGAAGAACTCCTGCTTGATGAAAATACCTTGAAACAGGTCTGGCTGCTCCGCCGTATGGTTTCCATGATCTCCTCTGACTCCACCACTTTTGCCGAGGCAACGGAGAGGGTGCTTGACAGGCTGCGTCGCACCAAGACAAACGAGGAATTTCTGGCGAAACTGGCGAAGGAGATGTAGATACCGGGACGTCTCGTTATTCTGTCAGTCCTCATCTTTCCGGTATCTGATTCATGTTTTTTCCGACTTACCCCCTATCCAACCGGCAATTTTTTCGTTATTTGTAGTAAGACAAAGCATTGGTCTCATGTGATGAAACCTTCAAACAACTTAACAGGAAATTAATAATCGTAAGATAAGCTGGTTTCATACATAATTTTTTTAAAGAGTGTTTCTGGATGGATGCGGTGCTTTTCCGAAGGACTCAATTCAAAATAATAAGAAAAAATACCGCAGGGGGATTGACAAACGGATTTTTTATGTTATAGTGAGTAAGGAACGGAATCCATGCGTATATGGATTCATGTTGTTGCGAAAAGGAGGTGATGCGATGACATATGGCCTGTAAGGGCAAGACTTAAAGGAATTCCCGGAGTATATCAAGTCTAACCCAGTCTCCACAAATGAAAAGGGAAATGCTGAATTGGTGTTTTCTGTGTGGGGATGTGAGAATATAAGGAGGAAACCTAAAGGTCGATGAACAAGAAAATATCTCGAATACTTGGTGTTGTGCTCTCTCTCACCCTGCTTGCGAGCATGATGCTGTGGGCGATTCCGGTTCCCATCGCCGCTGCACCTGGCGATACCCAGTGGGCCAGGGAGAGCCTGCCTGGAACTACCAATATGAAGAGCGGCGCCAGCATAACGGGCATCGCCGTGGCTGATGCCTCTACCATCTACGCCATTGATAACGCTGGTGCGGCGAATGCTACTATGATTTACAAGTCAACCAATAGTGGCCAGAGCTTTTCCGCTCAGGCTGGCTATCCTGCCGCGGCATTAGCACCAGTGGCGATTGCCGTTGCTGCTGATGATGTTAATTCTGTCGCAGTAAGCGATGGCACTAATATTCACTATTCCAATGATGGCGGCACAAGCTGGGCAACCCTGCCTGCTTTCGCCAGCAATCTTGATGCTGCAGGTAATAATAATGGTGTATGTGTTGCCCTCGCTGTCGGTCCCAAGCGCTCTGGTTTAGCACTTGGCAGGGAATACTTTGCCGCCATTGCTGACCCCGATGCAGCCAATATACTCGATGGTGATATCGAGATTATCGGTGGCAAATCCCCGACATATCAACCGCTTCAATGGAACACCATTGCTGCTCAGCTTAGTGTGGGGGACTTCACCAATGTTATCCTTTCCCCCAACTACGCCAACGACACCTGTATCCTGACGGTACGCAATACTGCTGTCGCGGGCAGCACCTCTTTGTGTATTCTTAACATCGGCAGCAATGCTTTTGCGGCGGGCACTGCCCCAATCGCGGTTCATGCTGCTGCTGCTGGTGGTGTCGCGCTGGATTACGATGGCGCTTTTGCGGCGGCTAACACCCTCGCCTCTTCATCCATCGCTGTCCCAACCAACTTTGACCCGGCAACGGACACGGGACGCAGGATTTTCGTAGGTCTTGCCACTAACGCTGCCGCGGTTACGGCTGATGATGATGTTTTCCGTGTCGATGACACCACATCACGTGCCCTCGCCTGTGGGCAGCGGGCATCCAGCGTTGCCTATACCGGCACCGTTGAAACCGGTACCCTCTTCATCGGTGCTCGAGGCAGCGGTCTTGTCCGCCGAACCTCCAATGCTCATACGACCTCCCCAACGTGGGCATCCAATGGAACAAACAAAGGACCCAACGCTGCGGTCGGTGTACTGGTGAGAACCCTGGTAGTACTGGCGTCTGATTTCACCACTTCCAACACGGTCTTTGCTGCCACCTCACGCCAGGCGGCTGCCGGTGAGCAGAACGGCTTCTTCATCTCCACTGATGGTGGTGTTACCTTTAACGGGGAGTGTTTCCTGAACGCTGTTGTTGGTAACACTATTGTTGCTATTCAGGGTATGAAAATAACGCCTGATGGTAGCACAATTTTCCTGGCTGCCAATGATGGCACTCGTCTCCAGATATGGAAATCCAGCTCTGCCAAAGCGATTTCGGGATCGAGCTGGGCAAGGATTCTCAATGTAAATGCTCTAACCGCTGGCAATGGCTGTCTTATGGGCATGAGCCCTGCCTGGGATACTACCCCGGCTCTCTATCTTGCTGATTGCCAGGCTGGCGGTAACGGCACAATCTATGTTTCCCAGGATGGGGGCGTCACATTCTTTAGCCGGAATGGCCCGACGCTACCTGGTGTTACTATTCTTGCTGCCATTGCGTTACAGGATGCTAATACAATTTACGCTGGCAGTGGCGCAAACGTTTATAAGAGCACCAACGGTGGCTGGGGATGGGGTGATGCCGTTGATGCTAAAGCAGGCAATATCAATTCTATTGTTGTGCCGATGGCTGACCACGTCCTTGTCGGTGGCACGAATGATACTGGCTACTCTAAGAACGGTGGCACTTCCTTTACCGGTGAATCCGATGGACTTGCTGGTGCCGGTGCAATCCAGATTTGTGCTGACCAGAATTACGCTACTAACAATACCATCTATGCTGCCGCAGCGGCAGCCGCCCCCTGGGTCAGTCGATATATCATTGGCACCAGCACTCAGTGGGAGAACCTGATACCTGCGACTGCGGCTGCTAAGGTTGGCATAGCTATGAAGAATGATACCCTCTATGCCCTTGGTGTTAATAGAGCTGACCGCACCCTTAGAGCGAGGGAAGTTGTTGGCACTCTAGAGTGGGGAGTTATGGTGCAAGGTGTTCCTGCTCCTGTTTTTGCCTTCCTCGAGGTTGCTGGTGATTCTAGTGGCAATACCCTCTTTGCAGCAGATACTAGTGCCGGTGCTCTCCTGCTCTGCACTTACAATGACTGGCTGGCAGTTACCCCGGCTGGACTGATTACCCCGGTTAATAACGCCCCGATTTCCATTAACCCGAACCTTGGAACCAGTGCTAATGAAGACCTCATGTGGAAGCCTATGGGTAGTGGTACTGGTTTGGTCAATGTGGTAGATGTTGACATTCGCACGAAAGCAACTGGATTTATTGATGGCGCGGTCTCTAATCCTGCCCAAGCCTCCGTCGGGTCAACGCCATCCTTTGCGTGTGCTGGCTTGAGAGCCAATACTGAGTATATCTGGCGCGTCAGGGCATGCGGAACTCTCAATGGCGAGGCTATCGTGGGCCCATGGTCTGAAGTACGCACCATGAAGATTCAGTCCGGTGCGATTATCAATCAGCCCTATGCTGGTCCGGTACTCACCGGTCCTACCGGTGGTGCCATGAATGTCAACCCGGGTCTGGTTGGTTTCTCCTGGGCGCCGGTATCGGGTGCGACCGAGTACACGGTTATTGTCGCGACTGATGCCGGGTTGACCCAGACGGTGGGCGGTACCCCGGTAAAGGTAAGCGCGCCTGCCTATTCGGTAAGCGGACTTGACTATGAAACCACCTACTTCTGGAGTGTCAAGGCAACCAAGCCGACCGAAGGTGTTCAGGCGATTGGTACCTTTACCACGATGGCTAAGGCTGCACCTGTTGCCACAACGGCACCTCCTCCTGCGGCAACTTCAGCGCCGCCTCAGATTGTGATGCCAACACCGGAAACACCGGCTTACATCTGGGCAGTCATCGTCATCGGTGCCATACTGGTGATTGCAGTCATTATCCTGATTGTCAGAACCAGAAGGGTACCTTAAGCTTAACTGGTAACATGGATATCCGGAGAGCCCGCCCAAAAAGCGGGCTCTCTTTTTATCATGATTATTTTATCGGGGCTTGCGGAATTCTTCATCGAGATTGTGTCTGCTGGCGGGATAAGAAAATTGTGTGTGACCGGTGGAAGAAGAATGTGTCACGGAATAACTTTCGGGGGTGGGTAATGAAAGAGATTATCCTGGCATCTGCCTCGCCGCGCCGGATAGAGCTGTTGCAAAAAATTGGTTTGAGATTCAGAGCGGAGGCAAGTGATTACCGGGAGGGAAAAAATCTTGCGCTTAAACCGCATGAACTGGTAAAGTATCTGTCTTTGCAAAAAGCCAGGGCGGTAGCGGCAAAACACCCGGATGCTTTGGTCATTGCCGCTGATACCATTGGCTATCTTGAAGGGAAGGTATTGGGGAAACCTGAAACAGAAGAACGGGCACAGGTGATGCTTGCGGCAATCAGCGGGAAGACACACGCTGTCATCAGCGGCTTGACGATTATGGATAAAGGGCAAGCCAGGACACTCACGCGCGCGGTGGAAACGAAAGTAACCATGAAAAAACTTACCAAAAACGAGATTGCCAGCTATGTCAGGACAGGAGAACCACTGGATAAGGCAGGGGCTTATGCGATACAGGGATTGGGGGCAATCCTGGTAAAAGAGATACACGGCGACTACTATAATGTTGTGGGTTTACCCTTGAGTGTCTTGGCGGCAAGCTTAAAGCGGTTTGGTATCCGCATTCTCTAGGGGCTTAATCACGGGTGCTTTTCGCAGCTACCTCCCCGGCAAGATGCCCGGTAGAGAAAGCTGCCTGCAGGTTAAAGCCACCGGTATTGGCATCAATATCCAGCACCTCACCGCAAAAATAGAGTCCGCGGATGATACGTGATGCCATGGTATGGGGATCAATCTCTTTCAGGGAAACACCCCCGGCGGTGACAATTGCTGAAGAGAGCGGAAGGGGACCCTTGATATTGAAGCGTAGTGATTTGAGTAATCCGAGCAATCTCTCGCGTTCGGGGGCGCTTATCTGGTGGGCGGGTTTATCCCCGGGGATTCCGGTTAGCGTGACAAAATATTCAATCATTTTATGGGGCAAAAGCCCCTTCAGGATATGACGGTAGCTGCGCTTCCCGTATGTGTCAAAATCTCTCTGCAGACGTCTTCGCAGCACTGTTTCCGTCAGGGCGGGTTTCAGGTCAATAGAGACACTGACGGGGCTTGCATCGACGGCGTCAACTACCGCCAGGCTCATGAGTAGGGTGATGGGGCCACCGATGCCGAAATGGGTGATCATCATCTCCCCCAGGCGGCTTTCGATTACCTGGTGGTGGGGCTGCCTCCCAGGGATACCGCGTCCAATATCATCTGCCGGCGTTAGTGCCGGGTCAATCTCGGAGGCCGGGCAACGGAACGCCGTCAGCCTGACGTTATGCAGACTGACACCCTGGATACTTTTTGCCCGCTCAATCTCCTGCACAACCAGCGGCACAAGCGCGGGACGCAACCTGACAATGGTATGCCCCAATTTCTTTGCCATGGCATAGCCTTCGCCGGTCGAGCCGGTATCGGGGAAAGAAGCTCCGCCTGTCGCCAGAATCACGGCACCTGCCGGGTAAAACCCTTTATCTGTTGCGACACCGGTTACCCGTCCTGCTGCAGCCCGGATGCCGATAACCCTGGTTCCGGTCAGCATCCTGACACCAGTGTCGGTCAGGTAGCGCTCAAGGGCTTTCACGATGTCCCTGGCGTCATCAGAGGCAGGGAAGATACGGTCGCCGCGCTCTGTCTTTGTCTCCACCCCATAACGTAAGAAAAAGTTAAGCAGGTCATTGCGGAAATAGTGGTGGAAAGCACTGTAGAGGAAGCGGCCGTTGGGTCCGTACATGGGGATGAAATCATCCATACCCCTGGCGTTGGTCAGGTTACAGCGCATCTTGCCGCTGATGAGAAGCTTTTTCCCGGGGCTGTCCGTTTTTTCCAGAAGAAGCACATCAGCGCCAAGCTCGGCAGCACGACCTGCTGCCATCATACCGCCGGCGCCGGCACCGATAACGATAACCCTACCGGGACTGTCCCCGGGCTGAAATTGCATAAAAACATTATAGCAGTTGAAGAAAAGTTAATAAAAAAGTTCGGTTTGATCCGGGTCTTACAATAGATGGATTGACGTATCTCTGGTATGATAAAGGTGGTACTGCGGCAACAGGGTTAGCGGTTACCAGAAGTCATCCGGAAACTCGGTATCCTGAGATAGGACACATTGCCTGCTCAGATTCAGAAAACAGTTTCTGGATTGCTTGCAGGAAAAGGAGGAAGAAATGAAGGTTCAGAAGATCGCTGAGATTGCGGAGCAAAAGGCGACCAGCCCGCTTTTCACCGGCGGCATGGTGACATCACAGCGGCTGGTGACCCCTGAAATGAGCAAGAATTTTACCATCAGTGTGGTGAACTTTGTGAAGGGGTCAAGAAATAAATTCCATGCCCACACAAGTGACCAGGTACTGATCGTTACCGCCGGCAGGGGCATCGTGGCGACAGATCGGGAGCAGGTCAATGTTGGCGTTGGTGATGTTATCTTTTTCCCGGCTGGGGAGAAGCACTGGCACGGCGCCACGCAGGATACAGACTTCTCCCATATCTATGTGACGGCTGTGGACAGCAGGACAACGCAGCTTGAGGATTGAGATTGGGACAGGGGGCAACAGACCTTCCAATCATACCAGGCGATTTAATGATATTTCGTCTCAGAATCTTTCCTTGAGTTTTTCGTAGATAGCGGTCATGCTTTCCGAGATTACTTTGACATCGCAGAGCACCGGCATGAAATTGCTGTCACCCTGCCAGCGGGGGACAATGTGGGTGTGGATATGCTCATCAATACCGGCGCCGGATACCTTGCCCAAATTCATTCCCAGATTGAAGCCCTGAGGGCTAAATGTCTCCCGTAAGACCTTGAGGCAAAGACGGACGATTTCGTAATGCTCGTGGAGCTCATCATCATCAAGCTCCTCCGGTGATGCGACATGGCGGTAGGGGGCGACCATGAGGTGCCCCGGGTTGTAGGGGTATTTATTCATGATCACAAAATTTTTCTTTCCCCGGTAAAGGATATAGTTTGTCGCATCGTTCCCCTCGCGGGGTTTTTCGCAGAGGATGCAACCTGCGGGTTTTGCCATCTGGATATACTCGGCGCGCCACGGCGCCCAAAGGCGTTCCATTCTTTTCTTTACTCCTTTTCTCGCAGCATCATATATTTCCGAAAACACCTGTCCTGCCTGTATGAGCGGGTGGATAACCACCCGAAAAGTTACAGATTATCGGGGACTGATTTTACGAATACGGGCATGAAACCTGCCCGGTATCATGAAACTGCGTTTCCGGACGATTTTTCTTTTTAAGCAATCTTACTCGATGTATCCTGTCAGGGAAAGAGCCGGTAAATATTACATAATCATGGCTGTTTTCACGTACTGATGCTTAAAACCAGCTTAGCTGGTTGGGATACCTGTGCATAAGCAGCAAAGACGCCGTTTGCATGCGGCGTCTTTGCCTGTTGATGTTACTCTTTTTTTGTTTAGATGTAGCGATGTCTTCGCCACAGGATATATCCCACAAGTCCTGAGATTACAGCCAGCGCGACCACGATGATGATGATGAGCAACCAGTTGGTCTTGTGCACTGGCGGCACCACCGCCTCTTCGGTGACGTTAAATGAGCCGGTAAGTCCGCTCACATCGACGAAATAATAAGTACCGGCAGTTTTCCCGGTCACGGTAAAGGTTACTTTCTGGTTGGTACCGGCTGCCAGTGTAACCTCTTTTGTTTCTTCAACGGCATCGTTTATTTTCAGGACGACACTGTATTTACCGGTCTGTCCGCCTGTGTTGGAGATGACGACGCTGATATTCACCGTCTGGCCGGTACTGGCCTCAAGCGGGGAGATTGTCAGTGAGCTTACCTCGAAATCGGCTGGCTTGGGGGTTGCGACAGGTGGCAGGACGACGAGTCCGGTCATTACCGCAAAAGTGGTGAAATCCGGCAGTTTGGCGGTAATGGTGTGGTTTACCGTGTCAACAATGGTTTCAAGCTCAATCCACTGTGCCGGTGTGGCGTTTACATCCCAGTAAGCAACCACGAGCGTGGCTTCATCCATGCCGGCCGGTAAGAGGGACGGGTCGTAGTCGAGAATCAGGTCGATTGGTGGATCAAACGTAGCCCCATCCGGGCCGAAGTCATAGGGGAGACCGATGATGTTACTCCCAGTAGGAGGTGGTTCCGGAGGACTGGATAGCTGCGCCATCGTAATATTAGAAAGCGGCTTGCCTTCCTCGGTCAGACCCTTGATGCCTTTCTTGATATCAAGCGTGCAGTTTTTCAGAAAATTCAAAGATGGTACTGTCTCTGAAATGGTGGCGGTGACACTCTGTGTAAAGACACCGTCTTCCCCGATAACAGAACTCACATCCACTGTTTTCGGTGGTTCCGGTGTTGGTTGTGGCAGCGGCGTTGACGTCGGGGTCGGTGTCGGTGTTGGTGTCGGTGTTGGTGTCGGTGTTGGTGTATCATCATCGCCCGGAATTGAGGCTTCCTGAAGGAGAGTGAAGGGGTAGAGACCAGAGGTAAACCTTGTTGGTGCTGGTGGTACCTCGATACTGAGCCGGGCGGTGTATTGCCCGGGGGTAAGAGCTGTCGTATTCAGCCTAACCAGGTACTCTCCTGTGGTTGGTTGTCCATAACCATAGCCGTAACCATAGCCGTAACCGTAGCCCCAATTACCACTGCCATAGCCGTATCCCCAGCCGCCGGGATTGTTATGATACCCGTAACCGTAGCCGGTGAGGGAGCTATATCCGTAATAGGGTGTTATTACAGTCGTGATGCTGGTGAAAGAGCCGCTCTGGCTGATGATGTTCCCGTTAAAGTCAAATATTACCCAGGAAGGTGTCGGCCCTTCGAGGTCAATCCTGATGTTGGCTATGGGTAATGCCTCGTTGCTGTTAATATCAACCGTGGCATAAAAGTTGTAGACCGTTCCCTGGTACATCGTAGCAGGTAAGCTTGAGATGGTTAGCTCCACAGCCCTGACAGGTGTAGCGATGAGTAAAGAAGCGCAAATAGAAAAAGCCAGCGCCAAAGATATTACTGCGTGATATAAACGGCGATGGGTCCGGAAGTGGTGATTGCCAAGAACTATTTTTTTCAGGATGCTTTTTAGTATACGGCGACCACTGTCCATTTGTTAAGCTCCTTAATTTAGAACATAACCGGCACTCCTGCTGCCCACACACAAACCAGCCTTCCGATTAATTTTACATGATAGAATGTTTAAGCAAATTTTACTCACTCTGGAACGGAAAGTCAAGCACTGAGTGATGCGCTACCATAATATAATATGGTAAGTATGTCCTTACTATTGTTTGTGTTTGGAAAAGCAAAGCTAATAATGCGTCGGCAATTATCAGCAGGACTTTTATCTTTCGGGTGGTGAGCAAAAGTACTACAGCCTGTCTAAAAACTTCCTATTTTGAGACTCCAGTGTTTGGTTTTGGTTGATAAATGTCACTCCGAGGAGCGACCGCGACGAAGCAATCTATCATAACTATCCAGAAACTTTTTCTGAATCCGAGCAGATAATGTGTCCTATCTCAAGATACCGAGTCTACGGATAAACTAAAAAATCCGGGCAAAAGAACGTATTGCTTCGCGTAGTCTACTCTGAGAGCAGCGCGATGGCTCGCAATGATATTCTCAAAGCAACTAAATGCAATATCGTACCTGGTGCTTCCGTTCTTGACTTTGGCAGGATGTTTTTTGATAGCCTGTGATGTTATCAATCAAATCAAATTAGAACGATACACGGAATTGTATTTGTTTCCCTGCGGTGGATATAATGAATTATCGAGGTTCGATTATTAATGAGGAATCAATGGTGTTTCTTGCCGTCCGGGTGAGCGCCTGCCCGCTGCGACAGGGGCACCTTCCCCCGTATTTAGAAGGAGGATAAGATGTTTCTTGCTGCTCAGGTGAGTATCTATCCGTTGCGACAGGCACACTTTTCTCCCGCCATTGGGAAAGCCCTGGACATCTTTCGGGAGCGCGGTCTTACCGTGGAGATGGGAGCCATGAGCAGTGTTGTTTCTGGTGAGGATGAGGCCCTTTTCCCCGCGCTGAAAGAGGTTTTCCAGGGGTTAGCAGAGAAGGGTGAACTGGTGATGCTTGTCACCTTCTCCAATGCCTGTCCGGTCGGGAAATAGCTTCACAGAATCCAAATCTAATTATGCTGTTACCGGAAATTTCTCCCGACATAACATAGCCCTGTCATGTCTGAATTTCTGGGGCTACCATCTTTATTATCCGGCAGAAATAAGATGATAAACCGGGGAAAGATTTCCGTCCGGATAAAAACGGCGTTTTTCGAAACGATTTTTCGGTTCTACTCAGTCCTGTTGTTTCACATGGATATCAGATGGTGAAAACCTGCTTCCTGACTATCCCTGAGTAGAACCGAATTTTATCCTCTCATTCTCAGAGCAATATCTTAGACGGAGACGACTTCTTTGACCTCCGGGATGAGCTGCTTGAGCACCTGCTCAACACCCTTTTTGAGGGTCATTTTTGCCATCGGTCAGTCACCGCAGGCGCCGGTGAGCCTTACCTTGACCGTTCCATCGATTACATCCACCAGCTCAATATCACCGCCGTCTCTCTGCAAGACCGGTCTTATCTTTTCCAGGGCTGCTTCTACTTTTTCTTTCATCAATCCCTCTTCCGATATTTGTGTCTCTATTTGAGTCATAAATCAAATGCCTTACCTGTTTTGGGATACCTCCCATCGACAGGACTTTGCCGCAAACCGCAGCGTCTGTACCAACCGGATAAATCAAACTTGTGTCTTATTTTAGCATAATGCTGCGGATACTGCACTATTTTTTATGCTCCGGCAAAGCTCGAAGCAATCCGTCCAGAACACTCGGATTATACGGATTGCTTCGCGTAGTTTACCCTGAGCGTAGCGTGAGGGCTCGCAATGACACCAACCAAAACAGAGCGATACCCGCACGCCGGCGCTGTTTCGGCTCTCTGTGTTTAAGCTGCGATGAACCGGGCGATTATTTCGGACAGGTCCTCGATATCCTTCCGGTAAACAAACTCACCTTTCCCGTGAATATTGTTACTTGAGCGGATGACCCCTGAGCCGAAATGCTTCGCTTTCCATTCTACGGTGGCAATCGGCCCGAAATCCCCCGAACCCATCTCCCCGAATTTTCCTGTCTTCCCGGTGACTGTTTTGATGGTCTCGGAAAGCGCACTGGTAACGGGGTCATCAAGGGGAGGAACGGTGGGGATGCGGAAGATTTTTTGCACCTCCCACGAAACGTCTTTCACAGAAGTTAGGGCCTGCATGATTTCTTTTTCGGCCTCTTCAATGCTTTCCTCTGGGATCAGTCTTCTGTCGATGGCGATCACGCATTCGTCGGGGATGATATTGACCTTGATCCCCCCTTTAATCATGTTGATGTTAAGCCTGGCCTCCATTTTGGTGAGGCCGGTTTCCGGGTTGGCATCAACCTGTGATCTCCGCCTGCTCACCTCTTTCTTGAGGTTCAGGAGGGCATTCATCAGGGCATTTGCTCCTTCGATGGCATTGACGCCCAGGTGAGCCAGGGCGGAGTGGACGGATTTTCCTTTGACCCTGATCTCCATGTGGATTGCCCCCAGGCTGGCAATCACGACATAGCCAAAGCTGGAGTCCAGGTCAAAAAAATAAGCCCCCCTGACCGGCTCAAGGAATTGCCCCAGGTAGCGTATCTGGTCTGCCTGTCCCACCTCCTCATCCGTAGTGACCATGACCGAGGTGTCATACCTGAGCTGCTTCTGTGCGACCGCTTCAAGCCCGCAAAGCAGGGCGGCGATGCCCCCTTTCATATCCGCTGCCCCGCGCCCGTGGATCTTCCCGTCCTCAACTCTGGGTGTAAAGGCATCCCAGCCCTCGGCCGGCACAACATCAACATGGGTATAGAAAATTAGGCGCGGCTTTCCGGGGTTGCGGCGGTGTGCCAGGAGATTAACCCTGCCGTCATTCCCGTCCGCGTGCTCTTTGGGGATGTATATTTTTTCGGTCTTAAAGCCGACCTGTGTGAATAGCGGTTCCAGGTAGTCCATGATCTTTTCGTAGTTCAGCCCCGGGGGAACTGATGTGTCAATGGCAATCAGATCCTGCAAAATCCCGACATAATCCATGTTTGTTCTCCTTATTTGGTAATCACTCCCCGTAGATCTCTGTCACTCCGGAAAAGCAATCCCGGTGCATGTAAAATCAGATTGCTTCGTCGCGACGCTCCCCGCGGTGACAGGGAACCGGGTGCAGGTGAAACTTAAGCCGCTTTTTACCTGATTTGGGAAAGGGGTGTCGGCGCTAAAAGCCTGGTGGTTTCGTGCGCGATCAGAGACCTCAGCTTCTCCCCGGCTTTTATCATCTCTTCGCTCTTCTGTCTTACTTCCTGAAACCGCTGCATATGCGTCAGGTCTTCGTAAGCCCAGAGGTCAACAACCTCATCCAGCGTGCCGACCGTGGTTCGCCACTGCGCTGCCAGCTTTCTTCCGAGCTTGTTGGAGGCAGGCAGATATTCTTTTGTGAACACCTCCATGAACTCATCCATTTTGCCCGGGACAACCCGGCAGGATGCCTCAAGGTAAATCATCTCAATACCTCCTCAGACTTTGATGTTCCCGACCCTATTTTGCATCTGGTTGCTTTGAGGGTATCATTGTGGGCAAAGCAATCCCAACCTTCGCGGAGCATGAGATTGCCTCGTCGCTCCCGCTCCTCAGAGTGACATTTAGCAACCAAAACCATGTTCTTTGCTGTCATATCTACGAAACAAATTTCCCGGAAGCCCTGGTGCGTTTTATTAATTTTCGCTTACGCACGCGCCCCGGCACGGATAAAATCAGTGAACTCGCTGAGAAGACGGGAAACTATACGTTCCTTGCGGCGGATGCAGAAAAAATCCCGCCTCAGCGTAAATCCGCTGACCTTGACTACCCTGACCAGGCCAAGGTCACAGCTCTTTTTGATTGCCAGGCTGGAGATGAAAGCAATGCCTGCCCCGGCCTCGACAGCGGAAACGACCGCCTGGGTGGTGCCCAGAACCAGCTTCGGGGTAAATTTTTCCGCGGCAAACCCTGCTCTGAGCAGTTCGGATTCAACACTCTGCTGTGTCCCTGATGTTTCCTCGCGGAAGATGATTGGCTCTTCTACTACCTCCATCAAGGTAACCTCATTCCTCCGGGCAAAAGGATGTTCGGGAAAGACAATGAGTACAATTTCATCCCCAGCCATTTTGAATGACTCCAGTTCACGCCCCTGCGGCGGTGTGCCGCAGAACCCGATCTCATAGGTGCCGTTCTCAATCAGGGAGATAACCGTGAGAGAGTCGAAGACAGCCACCTGGACCCCTACGGCCGGGTGCTGCGTCTTAAACTCACTCAGCAAGACAGGCAGCAGGTATTCTCCCGGGATGGTGCTCGCCGCGATGACCAGTTCCCCGACCACCTCCTCGCGCAGCCGGTCAAGGTCACGTACGAGAAGGGACGTTTCTCCCTCAACAGCCTCGGCGAAAGCGAGCACGCGCTTGCCGGCTTCGGTCATGGTGAGCGTCTTCTGAATACGGTCAATGAGCCGAACACCAAGCTCGCGCTCCAGCCTTTGTATCTGGAAAGAGACGGCAGGTTGGCTGATGCCGAGCTTCTTGGCTGCCTCCGAAAAGCTCCCCAGGGTAATCACATCCCGGTATGTTTTGAGATAATCAAGGTTCATGCCTCACCTTTCCGTTCGGTAACACTTATCTGACATCAGAAAATTTCATCCCGGGTGATACAGCTATTTTATGTTATCCCGGTCGAATCATCAAGCGGGAAACGATATGCCGCCCGTCTGATATTTATTTCAAGCTAGCCAGGAACTGTTTTTCTGAATGTGAGCAGGTAATGTGCCCTGCCTCAGGATAACTGGAGGTAAGATAAGTACTGCGGCTGGTTCAGATCATAAACTGGGTTGTACTGGTTATAGCTATCATTGTGGCTTTTCTGGTTGGGTGGGATGCAAGGAGGAAGGGACACTCTAGGCTTGCCGCGATAGCCTGGGCTATCCTGACACTATTTGTGTTTCCTATTGGAGTAGGAT
>JBDRFO010000026.1:0-5955 GCA_043818655.1 Chloroflexota bacterium | reverse complement strand
ATACCTACCCTCTTGGCCGGGCCCGCAATCTTGCCTTCAAGGAGGCGACGGGTGAGTACATCGCCCTTCTGGATTGCGATGATATTTGGCTCCCCAATAAATTGAAAGAACAAATCGCACTTTTTACGAAAAATCCTGACCTCGGCATGACATACAGCAATTCAATCTTTTTTGATAACGACGGTGAAAAATTCCACATGTTTCAAGCGGTTAGACCCCAGAGGGGTTATGTATTCGGCAATTTGTTGAAAAAAAATTTTATCTCTTCTGAAACCATGATTTTTCGAAAATCCGCTCTGGACAGCCTTGACTACCTCTTTAATGAAGAGTTCACAATGGTTATGGACTATGAGTTGACATTGAGACTGGCCTACCTCTACGAGATGGATTACATCGATGAGCCGCTGTCAAAATGGCGGATGCACCCGGGGAGTGAATCCAACAATAAGCGGTTCCTTATACCTCACGAAACCTTGAAAATGCTCGAAATACTTCTGGACTGGAAGCCCGATATCGGCACACGATTCAACCATGAGATGAATGTCTTCAAGAAAGCCTTGAGCTATGATTTCGCCCTCGAAGCCTGGTTCAAAGGTGACCGGCAAGCCTTGAGACTCCACTTGAAACCCTATCTTAAAGATAAAAAATTCTTGCTGACTTACATTTTGTCCTCTTTTATGCCCTATTCGCACTACGAAAAAAACAAATCTCGGTTGCAGCATATCCTGCTTCACCTGAGTCAAGGCGGCTGACAATCCCCATGAAACAGACAGACATTGTTTTTATAGAGATCCCCCGGTACGGGGGAGACCCGGAAGAAAATCCAGCAAAGGTCAACGGCCATCTTCCCAATCTCGGCCTTTGCTCGCTTGCCGCCGTAGCGGAAAAAGAGGGGTATAAAGCAGCGATACTCGACGCTGCCGCTCTGCAATACTCTCCGCGGCAGATCGTGGATCAAATCAAGGCCATGAGACCGAAATATGTCGGGATTACGGCCATGACCCACACTATCCGCTCCGCGGCATTCATCGCCGGCCTTCTCAAGAAAAGCGTGCCAGATCTCACCGTCATTCTCGGGGGGGTGCACATTACCGCCGCACCGGTTGAGACCTTGCTAAAATTTCCGGATTGCTTCGACGTGTGCGTCATCGGGGAAGGAGAAGGTACCCTTCCGGAGCTTCTGAGAACTCTGGATGAGGGAGGCGATTTGAATGCGGTAGCAGGATTGGCCTTCGTGAAAGACGGTGAGACCGTCAGGACGGCACCGAGAGAATTTTTGCGCAATATGGATTCACTGCCACTTCCTGCCTGGCACCTACTGCCAAATATGAAAAAATATTACGGCACAACTCTGATCAGCGCAGGAGGACGGGTGTCGAACCATCTCCTCACCAGTAGAGGATGTCCTGGACGCTGTATCTTCTGCGACACCAGCGTAAACGGTCACAAACTCAGGTCATTCAGTACCGATTATGTTATGGAGATGATCGACATACTCCACAAGAAATACGAAACCAATGACATACAATTCAACGATGATACGTTTGTAACTTTAAAGAAAAGAATGCTGGATATTTGTAATAAGTTAATAGCCAAGAATTACAAGCTTTCATGGTCTTGTGATGCCAGGGCGAGTGATGTAACCGAAGAGAGCCTTAAAATCATGAAGGCAGCCGGCTGCTGGCAGATTGCATTTGGAGTTGAAACCGGTTCACAGAGGGTCATGGACTTTATACAAAAGAAAGTAACCTTTGAGCAAATAAGGAATGCATTTAAATGGGCAAAGAAGGCAGGAATCAGTACAAAAGGATTTTTTATTCTGGGTCATCCCACAGAGGACCGTCAAAGTATTAACGAAACAATTGACCTTATGCTTTCTTTAGATATTGATGTTGTTGGAGTGACATTTTTCACAGTTTTTCCGGGGTCACCTGTTTTTCCGATAATTACCCAATATGGAAAATTTGATAGTGATTGGGACAGAACAAATACGTATGAAGTTGGCAACTTTATCCCTAAAGATTTTACTGAGGAAGAATTAATTGGTTTGAGAAAACAGGCAATATCACGTTTCTATTTTAGGCCTAAATATATGGCAAAACAATTATACAGGGTGAGAAAGCCATACGACCTTTATAGATTAATTACTGGCGGTATCAAAATGATATCGAGGAGTATTTTTAACACTTAAATGTATATAACATATAACCCTCTATTTAAGCTCACCAATGCGTTAACACAAAAGAAATATACATATTTCAAGGGTGAAGCCTGGACAACAAAAACTAACAGCAGGATAGTAATATTTTCCAGAGGTCAGTGGGCGCTTAAAGCGATAGCTGCAAGCGAGATGAAGAAGAGGGGCAAAGAGAAAGCAAAAATCTACATACCTGATTACTTCTGTGAAATATCCCTTACCCCGCTGAGAAAGGCTGGTTTTGATTTATGTTTTTACCGTATTGCACCGAATTTTGAACCGGATATTGCTCATTTAAGGAAACTTAAGGAAAGACACGGGACCCCGGATGTTTTGCTTTTTGTCCATTATTTCGGTTTCCCCCAAAATATACTCGATACACAAAACTGGTGTGAAGAAAATGGTGTCGTTATAGTTGAAGATGCAGCCCACTCTTTAATACCTATTCCCGGTATTGGTGACAATGGGAACCCCGTGTTTTATACGCCATGGAAATTTATCAACATTCCTGCAGGTGCGTTTCTTGTTTTACCGGAACTATCTGATTATATTGAAACGGAACCTTCTGAAAAAAATGGTCATGTTTCTTTTCCATTAAAATGGGTGTTGAGGCAGGAGGTATGTTCTATAAGCCAACGAATCAGATTGCCACTCCATCAATTGCGGGGAGCCAGCGTCAAGGGCCATGATGTGAGTGAACCCATAGTTGCCCCGGAGAGCTCTCTGTGCAGCCCATTTTCTATAAATCTTTTAGGTAAATATGAAAAAGATATAAAGGATGTTTGTCTAAAGCGAAAAAGAAATTACCGGTTGATAGATGAAGTTTTTTTAGATCCAAATTTTAAGCAGTACAGGATTTTTAAAGATGTCCCTGTTTCATTCGCACCTTATGTTTATCCGTTCAGGATTCCTGCAAAACATAGTGTAAATCTGATGATTAACCTGAACAAAAAAGGCATACCCGCATCACCCTGGTCTGATTTAAGTCCTGAGGTAAAGAATTCCGAGGAATATCCACTTTCAAATGATTTGCGAAAAGAAATTGTTACCTTGCCTATCCATCAAGATTTATCTCTCAGCCAGATCAATTGGATGAAGAAGCAGGTTTTGAGTTGTCTCGAGAAGTTAAAAACGAAAGCAAGTATCTATACATCACCATGATTTGACCCATCGTCGCACAAAGATGGACCGAGATTTTCTACAAACCGGAACTGCGCGCCTCCTTCCCCGGCAGGGAAGACTCCTGGTTGGGCCGACTTGACGCGCTGCTGTCCAACGATATCGGTTTCCTGAAGTTTATTGCCAGGCAGAACTCATTTCACTGTCGCAAATTATAAGCAATGTCGTTGATGCATTCACTATTGGCGGCGGCCTACCCGCCGTTGCGCCTCGGTAACAATCTGCTGCGACGTGTTGGGGCAAAATCCGACGCCCGGGTGAGGGTACTCATTTGCCACGATATCGCCCTACAGGAGCAGGTACGCTTTTCGGCCCAATTGCGTTGGCTGATGAGGTCTTGGACGTTTGTGTCACCGCAACAGTTTGCAGCCATGATGAGCAGAGATGAACCTATTAAAGGCGCGAATCTGCTCCTGAGCTTTGACGATGGTTTTGCCTCCAATCGCAGGGTGGCGGAACAAGTCCTGAACCCCATGGGGATTCAAGCCTTGTTCTTTGTTGTGTCGGCCTTCGTGGATCTTGTAGAGGGAGATGACTGTCGGTCCTTCATCGCCCGTCATATCTGCCCGGGACTGCCCCCTGAGGCTGTCCCCGATGACTGGCGTAATATGACTTGGAACGATCTGGCGTGGCTGCTGGAGACAGGGCACACCATCGGCGCCCATACCCGCACCCATGCCTGTCTATCCGAACTGCGGCAAGGCAATGAACTGCAGGCCGAGATTATTGACAGTGCCAATGTGCTTGAGCGCAATTTAGGAGTGAAGGTTGAACACTTTGCCTACCCCCTCGGGAATCTGGCCAGTTTCAGCCCGGCGGCATTGGCCGTTGCCAGGCAGCGATTCAGCTTCATCTATACCGGACTCCGCGGTGACAATGCCCGGGGCGCGCCCCCCTGGTCCTTGCGGCGGGATGCCATTGCCCCTTCCAACTCCCTTGGATTGGTTGGTTTTTTATTGGAGGGCGGCGCGGATATTCGCTATGCTTGGGGTCTTGCCCAATGCAAGTCATGGGGTTAAGCAATAAATGAAATCTTTGGTCAATCCGCTCTTATGGTTTCTGCTATTACAAACCGTCGGTCTATATATGCTGCTGCGGCGCCTTACTGGCCGCAACCGTATTATACTCTGGTTGCTGCTGATCTTAACCCTGCTGCTGCTAACGGCATCAACTCCCCTTGCCATGCGCGGCCTGGAAGCCTCGCTGCAGGTGGCATCAAGCCCTGAGAGCTCGTTTTCCCCGGCCTACATCTTTGTGCTGGGTGGTGGGTATCTGCCGGGCAGCATACCCGAAGAAGATGTCTTGGTGGTGGAAAGTCAACGCCGTGTTCTGCATGCCGTCATGGTCTGGCGTCGTTTCCCCGACGCCCGTATGGTTTTCTCCGGTGCCTCCTATGAACATGAAGGTGCACGTGGACCCGACCGCCTTCCGCAACTCATGGCAGAGACCGCCCGGAACAAAGGCGTGCCCGCCTCGGTCATGCTGCTGGAGCCCCGTTCAAGAAACACGCGGGAACATCCTGTCGAGGCGTTGAAACTTCCGGGCATCACTACCACAACGCCCATCGGTCTGGTGACCTCCGGTTTGCACATGCGCCGCGCCCAGCGGGAATTCTGCCGTTATTTCAACCAGGTGATCATTTACCCGGCGCCACCCATGCAACACTGGTGGAACTGGCAGGATCTTTTGCCGGACGCCGATACCCTCGATGCCAACACGACCATGTTACGCGAATGGGTTGGGCTGCTTTGGTATGCCATACTGGGGTATGTATCAGCGCCGTTGGGCAAGGAGTCGCTATGCCGGCCTTGACATCAAGAAATCACTGATTGCGTTCGCAGTCTGTAATGGCGGAGTGATGGCAGAGATGTTTCATGTGAAGGAGATATTCCTTGAGCAATGGGATATCCATTGGCAGCACGTGCCCAAAGCAAATCTTCTCCAGTCCTGGCAATACGGCGCGGCCAAAGAGCAGGCCGAAGGTTGGCGTGCGCTGCGGTTCCTGGTTTCGGACAATAGCGGTCATTCGGTTGCCCTTGTCCAAATGCTCACACGCAGCCTTCCTTTGCTGGGTGGCATTGCCCGCCTGAATCGCGGCCCGCTATTGCTGGATGAACTCCCGGAAGATCAGACGATTGAAAGAACTTTGGAGGCGCTGCGAGCGCTGTTGAGAGAGGCGCGACGGCGGCGATGGTGGGTGGTGCAAATTGCCCCGGAATTGCCGGATACCGAGAAGGTTTTCAGCAGCTTGATGCAAATGGGCTTACGGCACCGTCCGGAGCCGGCTTGGGCCTCTGGCCGACTGGCGCTTGGAGTGGATGAAAAATCTTTGCTGATGGGACTTAACGGCAAATGGCGGAATTGTTTACGTAAAGGAGAGCGCCTGGGGGTGGAGGTGACACGCCATGAGGGAACCGGCCCGGAACAGGATCTGTTGATCAGTGGTTATACGGAATTGCAGCGATCTAAAGGCTTTGAAGGGCTTCCGGAAGCTCTGCTTCGCAGCCTTGCCGTACAGCAAGGCAAAGCGTGGCAGTTTGATCTGTTTACCGCGCGGGCCGCAAATGCGCCAGCCGGTG
>JBDRFO010000025.1:0-6139 GCA_043818655.1 Chloroflexota bacterium | reverse complement strand
GCGACGCCGACCGCCCCGTTGGCTGTCTCAACCCTTGCCTCGATGCCGGGATGTCCCCTGTCAGAATAAATCTGTCGTGCCTTTACCGATTTGATGATTGTTCCTGCTCCCATCTTCCTGTCCTTTCTTCTCCTGTATTTTGTATTTTAATATCGAAAGTCATTCAGAAACTCAGTACTGCGAGATAGGGCACATTTCATGCTCAGCGGGAAAAAAGAAGTTTCTGGATAGCCTGTAAGTGCTAACGCCGGGTTAATCACGCACTTTTAGCGTAAAATGATAAAGCCGACGTCGATATTATTTGGAGGTCAGTTTACTTCAAAACCGGATATTAGTCAAAGCGGTGTAAAATCTGTCTAGCGGAAAAACTGGCGAATGGTATCGAACTCCTCCGGGAGCAGACTCAGTATCAGGGGCAGCTTGTCCAACAGGGTAGCTGCCAGTGGCGACCCGATGACGATCGGACTGGGCCCGCGCCATTTCACCCAGACGGCAAGCAGGGCGGCACAGATAATCGCACCCATCAGCAAGCCAAAAGCACCGCCGGCAAGATGGTTGACCCACCCCAGGAGGATCGCAGAGGCAATCTTGGTCAGAACGTTGGAAAGAATGGTGGCTGCTATCAGAATCACGAAGAAGATGATGACGAAAGCAGCGATATTGGCGATGTTTTCATCAGTCGTGAATGTCAGGCGTGGGGCTAATAGCGAATAGAAACGTCCCGCCAGGATAACACCGATAATCAGTCCGGCAAGGGAAAAGACTGTTTTAATCAGGCCACTCTTCAGCCCGGCGAAGACAAAGACTGCCAGCACTACCAGTATCACCGTATCAAGCCAGTTCATCGGTCAAAACCTCACTTACTTTTTTTAAAACTATACTTTCAGAAACCTTATTCTTGACTGAGCATGCAATGTGCCATGTCTCGCAATACTAGGTTTCTGGATGATTTCTACAACATTTTTCCGGAAACTCACTCTTTGAGAATAGCATCACCCGGCGACTAGCTTTGGATTCTGACTTTCCGGGTAGCTTCTAAAATTATCATTATGCATATCTCCTGAGAATTGCTTTGTTTTATCCGTAGTGAAGGGCATCAATCGGGTCAAGTCTGGCGGCGCGTATCGCAGGATATATCCCGGAGACAAGACCGATAAAAGCCGATACCGAGATAGCCAGGATAATAATATCAGATGTTACGACCGCCTGCAGGGTCTGTCCGCTGACATTTATCATGGAAATGAGTCTTGATATTCCATAGCCGCTTAAGATGCCGATGCCGCCGCCAATCAGGCTGAGAATGATTGCCTCCAGAAGAAACTGGGTCAGAATATCCTTTCTTTTCGCGCCGACCGCTTTACGCAAACCAATCTCCCGTGTCCGCTCGGTGACGGAAACAAGCATGATGTTCATGATGCCGATGCCGCCGACTACCAGGGAAATACCGGCAATCGCCCCAAGGAAGATCGTAAATACCCCGGTTACCTGCTGGGCAATGTCCAGGGCCTGCTGATGGCTGACAATAGAGAAGTCGTCTTTCTTGTCCGGGGCGATGCGGTGACGCTTCCTCAGTATGATGGTGATTTCTTCCTTGACGTCATCCATATAGGCATCATCTGAGAGTTGGAGCGAGATTGCCTGTACGGCATCTTCCCCGGTGGCGGTACGCCGGGAAAATAGCCTTGTCTGGAAGGTGGTGATGGGGACAATAATGATGTTATCCATGCTGAAACCAAAGAAGCTGCCGCCTTTTTCCTCAAGAACGCCGAGTACGATAAATCGTTTCCCCTTGATGTTTACGGCTCGTCCCAGAGGGTCTTCGGTATTGAAGAGGTCTTCCGCCGCCTTGCTTCCCAGCACGGCTACCATATCCCTGGTTGCGACGTTGCGGTCGGAAATAAAAAACCCCGAATTGATGGTATAGTTGCTGATGCCCAAAAACTCCGGGGTTGCGCCCTCAATAACCGTATTGACGCTCTCATTACCGGCGGATATCGTCACGAAGTTCTCGTTCATCGCTCCGACAGCCGTCACACCCGAGATACCCTCCATGGCTTTGGCGTCATCCATGGTGAGGTTTGCGGGGGCAAAGGCGGGCGACATGCCGGCAAAACCGGGGGCTTCCGGGTTTTGCGACTGCACATTGAGGATATTAGTGCCCATCTGGGTGAAGGTGTCGGTGATAACCTGCTCGGCACCCCGCCCGACTGACATCAGGGTAATCACGGCACCGACACCGATGATAATTCCGAGCATGGTTAAAGATGAGCGCAGCCTGTTCGCCCAGAGCGACGTAATGGCAACGATCAGAAATTCAAAAAGCTTCATGAGCTGATAATCTTCCCATCTTTGAGGTGTATCACGCGTGGTGTTTGCCGGGCAAGCTCCATCTCATGGGTTACCAGAATCACGGTGATCCCCTCCTTATTGAGCCTCTGGAAAATCGAAATAATTTCACCGGTGGCGACGCTGTCAAGGTTGCCGGTAGGCTCGTCGGCAATAACTATCGGCGGGTTGCTGATGAGCGCCCGGGCGATGGCGACACGTTGTTGTTCCCCCCCGGAAAGCTCTGTCGGCTTGTGTTTAACCCGGTCGGCAAGCCCCACCCGTTCCAGTGTCTCCAGTGCCCGCTGGCGCCGGTTGCGCCCGTCACCATAGATCAAAGGAAGCTCGACGTTAGCGAGAGCACTGACGCGGGGCAAAAGATTGAAATCCTGGAAAACGAAACCAATCTCTTTGTTTCTTATCTCTGCCAGTTTGTTGTCGTTCAGACGGCTGATATTCCGGGCATTGAGCAGATACCTGCCGCCGGTGGGCTGGACAAGGCAACCGATGACATGGAGCAGCGTGGACTTCCCTGAACCCGATGCCCCAATGATGGAAAGCATCTCCCCTTTTTCGATGGAGAGCGAGACGCCGTTCAGGGCGCGTACCTCTACCCTGCCCATGCGGTAAACCTTGGTAATATCATTAAGCTGGATCATGCTCATACGACTGCTCATCAGGCTGTGCCAGGATTGCTGCTGATAGCGGGTGCTAAGCCGGAAGAGACCTGGCTATACCGATGATTTCCTTTCGATAATCACCACATCAGTCTCGCTGAGACCTTCGGAGACCTCGGTCAGAATGCCGTCACTGATACCGGTGCTGATTACCCGTTCCCGTGCCTCTCCGTCCCCCTCAATTTTAATGACGGTATCACCATCGCTGTTCCGGTAAATTGCCCTGTCCGGTACCAGAAGAACGTCAGTCTTTTTCTCCGTGATGATATCAGCCTTGGCGGTCATGCCTGACCTGAGGCCATTGCTTCCGCTTCCATCAATCCCGATTTCAACCTCATAGAAGACGACACCGCCTTCCGTCCGTGACAGCGGGGAGATATAGGTAACGGTGCCTTCTAACTCCATATCAAGCATGGCATCAAGGGTAATTACTGTCTTCTGACCGATGGCAACACGGGCAACATCAATCTCATCAACCGTTGCCTTGAGCTCAAAACGATCCGGCTCAATCAGCATGAAGATGACCTTGCTGTTGTATTCCTGGGAAGAAATTTTGTCGTCCACCTTGGCATTGACCGCGGCAATGAGACCGCTGAATGGGGCGGTGATGACAGTTTTGGGCAGCTCATCCCTGACCTTTTGCAGGTCGTTCTTGCTCTTCTCCAGCCCAATTCCGGCTTTTTCCATGGCGAGCTGGGTATCCCTGAGTGTCCAGAAGGTGGCAATCGGCAGCTGTCCTGTGACAAAAAGATCCGGCCCCTGCCCGCGGGAAAGTCTCTCTTTTGCGGTAACCAGGCTGTCCTTCGCTTTTTGTAGCTGGCTCGTTATCTCCGTGTACTGTGCGGCGTCCAAACCGACCGTCACTTCCTGCCGGGCGCTGTCAAGGGCAAGCTGGGCCTCAGCAATTGCCGCTACTGATTCAGGGATGCCGAGGGCAAATGTGTAATATGTGTACGGGTAGGTTATCTTCTTGTAGGCATCGGTGGCAATTTCCAGGTCAAGGGTTGCTACTTTGACGGCAAGCTCTGCCGTGTTGATGGCAAGCTCAAGGCTTTCGGTATCGAGACGGGCAATCATCTGTCCCTCTGTCACCATGTCGCCTTCTTCAACATTGATTTCACTTATCGTGCCACTGGTGCCAAAAGTAAGCTTCCTGTCCCGGATAAGAGACAGGTTGCCATCGGCAGCCACGGTTACTTCGATATCGCCGCGCTTAACGTCAACAAATTGCCTTTGAACGTCATCCGCCCTGCCGGTGCAGGAGGCAGCATTTGCGGTAACAAGTAAAAGTGCCACAAGCACAAGGACTGATTTTATGACCCTGTTTTTCCAGAATTTCATCTAATTACCTGCCTAGAATTTGCGCTTTTTTATAGGCAGCAAGAACTGCCTCGTGAATCATATCCCGGAACCCCCTTTTTTCGAAAACCGCCAGGGCTTCCGCGGTCGTGCCCCCCGGTGAGGTGACCATTATCCTGAGATCGGCAAGGGTTCTGTCTGATTTTTCGGCAAAAAGGGATGACCCTACGAGGAGTCGCATCACCAGTTCTTTTGCCATGTCTTCAGGCAATCCGATGGAGAGGGCAGCGTCGTTTATGGCTTCCATAAAGAGAAAGACGTAGGCGGGGCCGCTGGCGCTGACAGCGGTGGCCATGTCCAGATATTTCTCATCAAAGACCTGAATCTCTTTTCCCATGACACTCAGGATGGCTTTCGCCTGCTCTGCCTGGCCGGAGGTAACCTCACTGGTGGTAATCCAGACGGTGATGCCCTCGCCAATCTGGGCAGGGGTGTTGGGCATTGCCCGCACAATGCGGCGGTGATTTAAGCCGCTCTGTAAAATCTCAATTCTTGCCCCGGCGATGATGGAGAGAACCACCTGTTCCGGCAGCAGGTGTTTTTTCAGCCCCGGTAGAACATCTCCCAGGTTCTGCGGCTTGATTGCCATCACGATCATATCACTTCCTGCAACTGCGGTGATGTTATCTGTCGTGACATTGACGCCGTGTTTTTCTTTCAGGATACGGCGGCGCTCTTCATTTATGTCGCTAACCGTAATGTTTTTTGGCGTGGTAAGGTGCTTTGCCAGAACCGATGAGAGTATGGCTTCACCCATGTTGCCGCCACCGATAAAAGTTATTTTCATACTATCCTCTCTTCATGTTCACCAATTATTTGTCTTTTTTCCTTATTGATTTCCGAAAAATCGAGTTCAAGGGACTCTTCCAATATCTGGTTATAGCTATCTTTATAATTCACTTGTATCTTTATTAGACAATTTGCTTCTTGGAGTTTAAAAATATTACTGATAGGCAACGACACTTTGCCATTTCTATCAATAGAAGCAATATAAAAGGAGTGATTTTCATTAACACCTTTATCGCCTGTAACTTTAATGTCTATCTTAATGTTTCTTGCCAGCCCACCTGAGTTATTTAAATACAATTCGGCAAAGCTATCACTAGAAAGGAAACGTTCTGGTTTTAGAGATAGTGAAGGCTTGACCGTATCTAGCCTACTTTGCTTCATTTCATCTACTATTTTCATGGTTCCGTAAACATAGATGGCAGTAAGTGCTACAAGAGCATAAGTAGCTAAGTTTGCGAAATCTTCGTTTCCGTACCATAAAAATAGTCCAAGCAAGGAAAGCGCTAAAAGGAGGGGTATTACTTTCCAGTTTATTTTAATCCACAGCCGGACTTTTTCCTTCTTACTCATTTTACCACCAGATTGATGAGCCGTCCGGGGACGTATATCATTTTGACGAGTTTCTTATTATTGAGGTAGGTTTTCACCCGCGGTCTTTCCAGTGTTAGCCGCTTCGCTTCATCCTCGGAGATAGACGCCGTGATGGTGAGGCGGTCACGGAGCTTCCCGTTTATCTGTACCACCAGGGTAATCTCCTCCTCGTGTGCCAGTGCCTCATCCCAGGCAGGCCACCTCTGGTTGTGGATGCTGTAGGTATGGCCTGTTCTCTGCCACAGCTCTTCGGTAAAGTGCGGCGCCGATGGGGCAAGGAGCAAAATCAAACTGTCAACGGCCTGTTTCCAGTCCGGAACAGTGACGGTGCCGCTTTGCCGGACGCCGGCCAGAAAATTGGTGTACTCCATGAGGGCGGCAATCATGGTATTGAAGTG
>JBDRFO010000024.1:0-2435 GCA_043818655.1 Chloroflexota bacterium | reverse complement strand
GATGCCTTTAACATCAAGATACCGTGCAATGGCGCCGTGACCGGTCCTCTGAAGCGAGCGGTAAACACCCGGCATGTGCTCCCCACCGAAACCCCACGCGGCCGAACTATGGCCCACCGGGACAGTCATGATGATGCTCTCGTTCTTTTCGTAGCCATATTCCTCGTTCAGGCCTTTCCATCCCGTTGGTAGCCCTTCGGCGTATTCAGCAAGAACCATGCCGCCATTTAGTACAGGATTACCAACTGTCATAATGGTAGTTTCAGTTTCTTTATAACCACCGAGGTTCCTCCACAGGAGGCAGCCAAGTCGTGCCAGAGCTTTATTTACAGGGTTACACTGGCCGAAGATATTGTTGGTAACGGTCAAACCTATTTCTTTGTATATCGGCCCGCTGATGATAAAAGCGCCGCCGCCGCCGCGGCCGTCACCTGTACCGCCGCCCGATTCAGCAATAGCCAGCGCCACGGGGAACTGGTCGGGTTTGCAGCCGGCCATGACGGCATTGACCGCCACCTGCTCAACCGTAGCAGTTCTGTACATGGGCATAAACTGGACTTTGTCACCCTTTTTTCTTCTAAGAACCATCTCACCACTACCCATTTCCAGGTCTTTCTGGATGGTTATCAGTTCGTCAGGCTTGTGACTTGTGCCGGCAAGCATTTCTGTTACTCGTTGTTCAGTCGGAATAACAACCGGAAGACCGTCAGTATATTTGCAGAAAGGAGTGTTAAGGCAGGCCTCTATGTTTTCGGTTTGAGCATAGAACTCTTCAGCCTCTTCAAGGGTGCCTTCGAATATAATCCTGGGTTCTTCAACCTTCCACTCAACGCCTTTTTGTTCTTCTGCGGTCAAGGGCTTGGTTAGAGCATCAAGCAATGGCTGCATAACTATATTGGCTTCATCGATGCCCCCAGGGGACTTACGGTCCGCTTGAACCAATCGCAGATGGGGAACGCCATATATCTTTAAATCGTTTTCGATTTTTCTTTTTTGCTCGTGATAGTGGAGGAGTACTGACGGGATACCTGCTTTCTCTAGGTCCGCTATGTAAGGCAACTGCCTGTTAACAGCGCCATGTCACCAGGTAATACCGAGTATTACCGCGTCAGTTGTTTTCCTTTCCTCTTCACTCAGTTCCATCGGAGTAATGTTGTATCTCTTTTTTACCGTCCAATTGACATCAGGGAAATCAATCTTTAGTTTTTTCTCCAGGGGCACCCAGATATCCGCCTCTCCGCAGATGCTGAGATGGACGGTTTTGCCACTCAGACTATTGAGACGCGGCGCCAAGGGGAATTGTTTGACCGAGTTATCGTTTCCAACCGGGTTGAGACATTTGTAGGTTTTTTCTGTTTCTACCATTTTTACCCTCCCTAGCTGTTTATTACTACATTAATGTAGTAATTATATGTCAAATAGGAGAAAAAAACAAGAGAGTCGAACTACACCTGAAACAATTTTGGGGTTTGTTTGAGGCTTAAAACTTAAGCTCTTTGAGATATCACGCTACTTCTGGCCCACCCAAAGCAGGAAATCTTTAATGTGCGACAGCATAAGGTCGCTGCGCATGAAAGCTGCGATGTGGTCAACACCTGGCAAAGAAATAAATCTTCGCTGTGGCATTTTTCTGGCGCCCTCCAGAGCCCTGGCGAAGAACGGGTCTTGATCGCCGCAAAAGAGCAGACAGGGCAGGGATATACCCGCCAAATCACTATCGCTTAATGGCGAGGTGTCGAGGAGAGCAGCATTTATAGCAATGAGCACCTCTGCATCCCTAGCCAGGAATTCGCTCCTTTCCTCAGGTGTCACAGAACGCCCGAGCAGGCGTTCCATCCATAATATGTATGCTTCCGGGTCGGTTTGGAGTAACCTGAATCCATCAATACTTACCTTCATCGCCTTAACCATGACTTCGGGAAAGTTGTAAGGGCCCATACCACCGAGGATAAAGCTGTTGAACCGATCAGCATTGCGGATCGCAAGTGTAAATCCTGTCGTAGCTCCCAGGGAGTAACCGAAATAATGAGCCTTAGTCATCTCCAGGCTGTCAAGCACAGCTACCACATCATCTGCCATCCGGGCCCCGTAGGCAGATGCCTCATGCGGTTTATCGCTTCGCCCATGTCCCCTGGCGTCAAATAATATCAGTTGGAAATCATCCCTCAGGGCATCTACGTAACCCCGTTTCCGCCAAACGGTCAGATTGTTGGTAATACCGTGCGCCAGCACCAGTGGAGGTCCCTTTCCTTCCACCTCATAATAGATACGGACACCTTGACTGTTTGCGTACGGCACATTTCTCTCCTGTATCGATATCAAATGCCGGCTATCAGATTCTGGACCAGCCATTTGTGCTTAGAAGATGGAAATAGCTTATTTACTTATACTTCTCGCATCTGGCTACTTGGTTTTCTTTCTCTAAAATGTCCTGT
>JBDRFO010000023.1:0-2349 GCA_043818655.1 Chloroflexota bacterium | reverse complement strand
TCTCATCTCAAGGTATTTTCTCAAGTCCTTGCATGCTTTATCATTATCACCGGCACGATTATAGCTTATACCCCTGTTGTAATACGCGTCAGCGAAATCTGGATTTGATTCTATCACGGCACTGAAATCCTCTATTGCACCGCCAAGTTCCCCCATATTCAGGTAAGCGTTACCCCTGTTGAAGATTGCTTCAGTGAACCCTGGTTGATCGGCAATGGCCTGGTTAAAGCATTCCACCGCCTTCGAGTAATCTCCGGCCTGAGCAAAGTTGTTGCCTCTGTTAAAAGGGGAAACTGCTGAGTTCGTTATAATTTTGCCTTGATCACCCAAACTTTCACCCGTTTGGATCAATCCCTCAAATTTAATATCTTTTATACCTCTATAACATAGGGCCAATTTTTTAATCTTGATTGCCACATAGAGTGTGATCCCAAACATTGGTAACATGAAAAGGATAGTGTCCAATTTTCTTAAGAGTATGAGTCCCAGTAAAAGCCCTCCAAGCAGTTTGCCGGACGCCATCTTGTTTTTGTTCTGGACATTAACAAATTTTGACAATTCCATATTCCATTTGAATAGCCAGTATAAGTTGTAGAAAGGTATAGCGTGGTACCAAAATGATTCCGCAGAAGTAATCGGGTATTTATTGCCTGTAAGCTGCTGAAGCCTTCTGTGGATCAGATATACGCCGAATGTCCAGTGGATTAAACCAAAAACACTGAACCCAAGCACAGCGTCCATGTCGGTTATTTCACCAGACATGGCTTCTAATAAGAATGTTACAAATAACAGCCCGCTGATGACCATCCCCGTAAAGATGACTGCTATCACGATATTCAAGCCTTTTACCACTTTAGGGATGATGTCTATCTGACCAATCTGCTGGTCTACCGTTTCTGTATGCTGAACTTCACTGCCTCTCAGTTCTCGAACTCGTTCCGCTTCAGGTGTCTCATATGAGGTATCCTCTGATTCTTCTTCGATTACAACCACATCTTGCTCGTCTTCAGGTTCTTCAGGTTGTGTTGACAAAAGTCGCGTTTTCGCTGATTCAACAACCACTCGGTCAGGAGATTCGCAGATGTATTCCATATGCTGGTCAGGCGATTGCAACGCCTCGTACAACTGTCTGCCGCTTTGCAACCTTTCAGCCGCACTCTTAGATAGAAGCCCGTGAACCACCCCCGCAATTCCCGGCGTTACCTCAGGGTTCTTTTCCAGCAGCGATGGCGCAACTTCATGAACATGCCTGTAAAGGACACTCGTTGTTGTCCCGGTGAAAGGCGCCTCGCCGGCGAGCATCTGGTAAAGCACTACTCCGAGAGAATACAGATCGGATGCAGGCCCAATGTTCCCACCTTCGATCTGCTCTGGACTCATGTACTCAGGGGTTCCCACTGTCATCCCTGTTCTTGTTATTTTCGTCCCTTCGCCGGCACGTGCTATGCCGAAATCCATAAGTATCGGCTCGTTGTCCGTCTCCCTTATTATTATGTTGCCTGGTTTTATATCCCTGTGTACAAGGCTTTTCTCGTGAGCATGGTCCAGAGCCAGCGCGATTTTTCCTGCGATCCTCACCGCCTCTTTTTCATCTACCCTTTCTTTCTCCAGCCGAGCAGACAGCGTTTCTCCCGCGATCAGGCTCATCGCGATGTAATATATCCCGTCCGCTTCACCAGCTTCGTAAATCGTCACAATGTTCGGATGCTGGACTTTCGCCGATGACCTGGCCTCGCGGACAAATCGATCCACGAAATCTCCGTCAAAAGTGTAATGTTGAGGCAGCACCTTGAGCGCAACCGGTCTTCCCAGCGCGGTATCCGTTGCACGGTAGACAAGCGCCATGCCGCCACGGCCCAATTCCTCCTCAATGCGGTACTTTCCAGCCACGGTGACCCCAGATTCCAATTCACCGGACCGGCGGTTCCTGCCATCAATGCCTGACCTTGAACCACCGACCGTATGCGCTTCGAAGCTGTAACCACATTTATCACAGAACCTGCTACCGTCCGGTAGTTCTCCTCCGCAATTCCTGCAAAACATTCGATGCGCTCCTATTTAATTGTTTTTTATTGTTGGAATATTCACTGGTGAGACAAGCTTACCGGGAATCATCCGTATTTCTTCTTGTATACAACTGCTATTAATGCCGACAGCATGACAGCGACGCCTATCAGCCCTGCAAGCAGTGCGATCATCCAGGCTGCAGTTCGCTCCGGCCTGGCCGGGATAAAACCCCCACCACCTGTCAGCGGAATGCCTGTAGCCGCTGCAGCAAGTGCTTTTGTCAACTCAATAGCATTGTCTGCAGTAAGGTATCGCCCACCACCCACTTTGGCGATCTCGCTG
>JBDRFO010000022.1:0-17531 GCA_043818655.1 Chloroflexota bacterium | reverse complement strand
GCGTGCCAGTTTTGCGGCGGCGGAGTCCATGGGAATCGCTGACCGGCAGAAGATTGAAGAGCTGACACGCAAGGTAATCGCGCACCTGGAGCTGCTTCTCGGACAGGTGCCATCGTCATCAGCCTTTAATCCCACCCTGGTCGCAAAAGCCTGCGCCGCAGCGGCTGGAGAAGCAGGATTATCCGAAAACAATCTGGCTGAGGAGTTTACCGGTCAGGTCATCAAACGGCTGGGGCAGCCGCAGCCGCTGCCCGGCTGGGAAAACCTCGTCCCCGGACACAAAAGGCGGGGAAAAGACCCGGCTTTCCGACTGAGGGCAGAAACCACCGTGAAAGAGACCACGGCTGCGAAAGCATCGCCACCGGGACAAATCAAATTGGAAAAGGGGGAAGATACCATCGTGACAACGCCGACGGAAATTTCAACCGAGTCTGGTATCAAATTCACGGAAAATGCGAGGCGTGTCCTGGAAAAGAGATACCTCAAAAAAGATAAGCAGGGTCGGGCTGTTGAAACCCCTGAAGACATGCTGCATCGCGTGGCGAAGACAATCGCACAGGCTGAGCTAATCTATGATGATAAGGCAGATGTTGCGGCAAAAGAAGAGGAGTTCTATCAGCTCATGGCATCGCTGGATTTCCTGCCCAATTCACCGACGATGATGAATGCCGGCAGGGAGCTGGGGCAGCTTTCCGCCTGCTTTGTTCTGCCCGTGGAAGACTCGATGGAATCCATTTTTGATGCCGTCAAGTACACCGCCCTCATCCACAAGAGCGGCGGCGGCACCGGGTTCTCTTTCTCCCGGCTCAGGCCGGAAAGCGACCGCGTGGGTTCAACGGGGGGTGTCGCCAGCGGCCCCGTCTCCTTCATGCGTGCCTTTGACACGGCAACCGACGTCATTAAACAGGGTGGGATGAGGCGGGGTGCCAACATGGGCATCCTGAGTGTTGACCACCCCGATATCATGAAGTTTATCACTTCTAAAGAGGACGGCAAGTCCCTGACCAACTTTAACATCTCGGTAGCCGTCACCGATAAATTCATGGAGGCGCTGAAAAGGGGAGAGGATTATGACCTGATAAACCCCCATACGAAAGAGGCGGCGAGGCAGCTAAACGCCGGGGTAGTATTTGAGAAGATTGTGGAGATGGCATGGAAGACCGGCGACCCGGGTATTGTCTTTATCGACCGCATCAATGAAGACAATCCTACCCCGAACCTGGGAAAGATTGAGAGCACCAATCCCTGCGGGGAGCAGCCCCTCCTGCCCTACGAGTCGTGCAACCTTGGCTCGATTAATCTTGCCCGGATGCTTACCGCAAGCAGGGGGAAAATGAGGATTGATTACCCGCATCTGGCAAGGGTGGTGAAAACAGCCGTCAACTTCCTGGACAATGTGATTGACATCAACAAATTTCCCCTGCCGGAGATCGCAGAAAAGACCCGCGCGACCCGCAAAATCGGTCTGGGCATCATGGGTTTCGCCGATATGTTAATCCAGCTTGGTATTCCATATGACTCGGAAGAAGCTTTAGAAATAGCGAAAAGCGTTATGAAATCGATACAGGATGCGGCGACTGAAGCTTCTATCGAACTGGCAGGTCAACGCGGGGTCTTCCCCGCTTTTGAAGGAAGCGTTTATGCCAGCTCAAACATAAAAGTAAGAAACGCCACCAGGACAACGATTGCCCCGACCGGCACAATCAGCATTATCGCCGGGGTTTCCAGCGGCATGGAACCGCTCTTCGCCTTAAGCTACATGCGCAACATCCTGGACGGGGCACACATGGTCGAGGTCAACCCCCATTTTGAGAAGGCGGCAAAGGAAGGCGGCTTCTATTCAAAAGAGCTGATGGAAAAGCTCGCCACCGGCACCCAGCTTCATACTATTGAGGGCGTGCCTGATGACATCAAGCGGGTTTTCGTGACCGCCCATGAAATTGCCCCGGAGTGGCACGTGAGGATGCAGGCAGCATTCCAGAAGTCAACGAACAATGCAGTCAGCAAAACGGTCAACTTTCCGCATAGCGCTACCCTTGAGGATGTGAAAAAGGTTTACATGATGGCTTACGAAGAGCGGCTCAAGGGGATAACCATCTACCGCGACGGCAGCCGCGATATGCAGGTGCTGACAACCGCCAAAGCCGAGCCGGCAACAGAGACCGCCGGTATCACCCCCAGGGAACGCCCCAAGATAACCACCGGCATTACGGAGATGGTGAACACCGGCTGCGGTCACCTTTATGTCACGGTAAACTCCGATGAGAAAGGAATCTTCGAGGTCTTTTCCCAGCTTGGCAAGGCAGGCGGCTGTGCCGTCGCCCAGCTTGAAGCCATCTGCCGTCTTATCTCGCTGGCGCTCCGTGCCGGGGTGGATGTAAGCTCGATTGTCAAACAGCTCAAGGGCATCCGCTGTCCCTCCATTGCGTGGGAAGGAAAGTCAATCCTCTCCTGCGCCGATGCCATTGCCAGTGTACTGGAGAAGCGCATCGCTAACCCTGAGGACAAACCCAAATCCGAAGACTATGGCCGGGCGAGGAATCTTGCCGGGCAGTGCCCCGATTGCGGCAGCCTGCTGGTCTATGAGGAAGGCTGTTTCAAGTGCCCGGGCTGCGGGTTTACCAAGTGCTAGAAAATATAAGGAGCAGATGATGAGTGAAAAGACCCCGCAAAAAGATGTGCAGGTGGTATTCCCCGACAGTCTGAAAGGTGGTGTTTATTCCAACATGATGTCCGTGACGCACACAAAAGAGGAGTTTGTGCTGGATTTCATGCTGGTTGTGCCCCCTGCCGGCTCGGTAACCGCACGAGTCATCACCAGCCCGGGACACATGAAAAGGATGATCTCCGCGCTGACCAAGAACCTGCAGATATATGAGTCCAAGTTTGGCAAGCTAACAGAAGCCGCCGAGCCGCCAAAACCACAGATGGGGTTTCATCCCAATACATCGTAAGCATGAGAAGTGGCTTTATGGTGTAATAAATGCGGGAAAGGCTGTTTCAAGTGCCCTGATTATGGGGATACAAGATGCAAAGCTTGATTGAATTAAAATGAATTTGTACTTTGACCCGGCGTTAGCTGCCCAATATCGGAGTGCTTCTCAGAAGGTGAGGGTACTATCCGAAAGCTGGGTGAAGAGAGAAGCATATTGCCCAGCATGTGGATTTGCTATCAGCAAGTATGAAAACAATCGCCCTGCCGCTGATTTCTTCTGCCCATCCTGTAAAGAGAAATACGAATTGAAAAGTAAGCGGGGCAATATTGGCAGCAAAATAGTGGATGGCTCCTATGATGCACTCATAGAAAGACTGCAAAGTAATACTAATCCAAACCTGTTCTTGCTGAACTACAACCCCCTGAATTGGGAAATACTGAACTTTATTGTTGTTCCCAAATTCTTTTTCGTTCCAGTTATCATTGAGAAAAGGCACTCTCTGACACTAAATGCACGCAGGGCTGGGTGGGTCGGGTGCAATATTATTCTGCAGGATGTTCCTCAAGATGGTAGGATATTCTACGTTGAAAACAGAGAGATTGCACCTAAAGAAATGGTGCTTCAAAGATGGCGTAAGACGTTATTTTTAAGCAAAGAAAAAAAGCTGTCAACAAGAGGCTGGATTCTGGACATCATGAATTGCATTGACAAACTGAACAAGAGAGAATTTACGCTTACCGAAATGTACTTTTTTGAGTCTTATTTAAAGGATAGACACCCCCGCAATAGACATATCAAGGAAAAAATCAGGCAGCAACTGCAGCTATTAAGGAACAACGGTTATCTGGAATTCATTAATAATAAAGGTGGGTATAGGTTGACCTAAGAATGACCAGATATATTTTTATCACGCATGAGGGATATTCCTTTCAACCTTTGAGTGAGAGTCTTGAGCCTGATATTGAGAACATGCAGGTTATCGGATTTGGGCAGGGCAATGATGCTCAGGATGCACTTGAAGATATGCTCAAAAGGAATGAATTTCTGGCAGAAACCAGCTTTGATGAGGTAGTCGCTCTAAAATTACAGGACAGTACGTCAGAGGTATTATCGCTTAAAGATTTTCTATTACAAAGGAGATAAACCCCAAACTTTATGACACTTTCAATTATTGACACCCACGCCCATCTGGATATGCACCAGTTTGATGAAGACCGCACCGGGGTAATCCGCCGGGCGCTTGAGGCAGGAGTGATAACCATGGTTAACCCGGCGGTTGACCTGAAGTCAGCAGAAAAGATAATCCGGCTCTCGGAGAGCGAGCCTCATATCTTCCCTGCCGCCGGCTTTCACCCCCACGAGGTAAGCAATGTATCCGAGGCAGACATCAAAATCCTTGCCGGAATCGTCAAACAGGACGGCGTGGTTGCCATCGGGGAGACGGGTCTTGATTACTACCGGAACAAATCACCCAGAGAGACACAGCTACATGTGCTGAAAGCGGAGCTGGAGCTGGCGGCAGATACGAAACTTCCCATCATCATCCACTGCCGTGAGGCGGAGCGGGATATGCTTGCCCTGCTTGGCAACTGGATTGCCAACAGCCCGTACCCTGACGGAGTGGCAAGGGGTGTCATCCACTGCTTCAGCGGTAACGGCAACATCCTCAAGCAGTATCTTGAGATGGGCTTTTATGTCTCCCTCGGCGGCTATCTCACCTATCCGACATCTGTCCGCCACTTTGACATGATAAAAAACATCCCCGTTGACAGGTTGCTCCTGGAAACAGACTGCCCCTACCTGCCACCCCAACCGTACCGCGGGCAGCGGAACGAGCCGGCTTACCTGGTGATGACAGCAGCGCTTCTGGCAAAGGTAAGAGGCACAACCGCCGGCGTACTGGCACGGCAGACCACGGAGAATGCCCGCAGATTGTTCCACCTGCCCGAGATTAAGTAGGACAAAAATGAAGGGAAACAGTTCGATGACAGATGACAGGGTAATGGTATTTATTGATGGCAGCAACCTTTATCACTCATTGAAGAAATTCTTCAACCGTGCCGATATTGACATCGGCAAGTTCTGCAACAGACTTCTGGGAAAACGCCGGCTCATCAGGATTTACTACTATAATGCCCTGGTCGGACGGCGCGAGGAGCCGGAGCGTTACAAAGACCAGCAAACCTTTCTTACCAGTGTCGGTGCTGTGCCGTATACCGAGCTGCGCCTGGGGCACCTTATCTACAACAACTGGCCCAATGTGCCCCCGTTTGAAAAAGGGGTTGACGTGCAGCTCGCCACCGACCTCCTGACACACAGCTTTAAGAACAATTATGATACAGCAATCCTTGTTGCCGGGGACAACGACTATGTGGGTGCTCTCCAGGCGGTAAAGGACAACGGGAAGCATGTTGAGATCGCCCTTTTCGGGAAAGAGCGCACTTCACGCCAGCTGAGGGATGTTTCCGACCGGGTGATGACGATGGACGGCCGTTTTTTAAGAGGCTGCTGGAAACAGAACAATCCCGGGGCCAGACGGCAGATTACGGCCAAAAAGGTCGCACCCGAAGAAACAAACCATCCTCAGCCAAAGCAGGCATAGACACTTTATGTCAATCGTAATTCCTGGAATTTGAGTGATTCACTGCCGGCCGTACTTTATGTTATACTTGCGATATACGCCAGCGTAGCTCAGTTGGCAGAGCAGCGCTTTCGTAAAGCGCGGGTCGGGGGTTCGAATCCTCTCGCTGGCTGTGTCAGTTTCTAGATTGACATCGTATCTTAAACGGCAACGTTCAGCATTGCCGGCAGGATACGGAAACGGGCAGGTGCTTTTCCCAACAGTTCACCATCAATCTGGAGCAACATCTCCTGCCCGGAGGTAATGTTTACCTCCCGCGCCCTCTTCACGGTCACTTTGGGGTGGGTCAGGTGTGTTCCCCGATAGATGCGCGGCAGCGACCGGAGAAGCTCCGGTTTGCTTAAATCATCGATCATTACAACGTCCAGCAGCCCATCGGCAGGATCGGCGTTCGGCGCGACCAGCATACCACCCCCACCGTACTTACCGTTGCTCATCATCACCGTGCAGACCTTTCTTTCCTCAGCCACCCCGTCAACAATGAGAGAAACATCCCTGTTCCGGTACGATAGGAGCGTGGTGAGCAATCCCATGAGATAAGAAGGTGTGCTGCCCAAAGCCTTGAACCGCTGCGTTGTCGCCCGGGTAATTTCGGCATCAAAACCCAGACCGGCAAAGTTCAGAAAGACCCGCCGGACTTTCTGCCCGTTAGTTTCATACTCCGCCACACCAAGGTCAACAATGAGCTTTCCCGGATTTACGAGACAGCAGCAAGCCTCCCGGCAGTTACGGGATATCCCGACGGTACGAACGTAGTCACCCCCGGAACCGGTGTTGATGATGCCAAGCATTACTTTCCGGATGTCGCCGCTATCGTACAGTCCATTGACAACCTCGTTGATCGTCCCATCACCACCCACGGAAACAATCAACTCATAACCATTCCTGACTGCCAATTTCGCAAGCTCTATCGCATGACCGGGGGCTTCGGTCATGTCATGTTCAAAATGAAGCCCAAGGCTTTTCAGCAGGCTCATTATCTCCGGCCACCTTCTGGCTGTCCTGCCGGCGCCGGCCGATGGGTTAACAATCACTTTTGCCGTTAACAAATGTTTTACACCCGTAAAGATGCAGCTACCTGTGTCTAATTCCCATCTTTCTGTCCCTGCAACCTATCCGTAAAACTAACTCTCTGAAGCTGAATATGTAAACCGCCCAGCCTCAGCATATTGAGCTCCTGGATAATTTCTAAGAACACGGCATATTATACCCCAATGATGGTTTGGCCACACTTTTTTACCCCAATAACTCAAGGTTTCAACGGAAAAAGAAGATACTTGCGGGAGGCATAAATCTGGACAGAAAACATTGCTTTCCGGCAGCAGACAGAGAGGGAATACAGACATAAAAAAAAGGGGGCATCCAGCCAGGGAAACAGGCTTACAGCGAATGTGGTTATCACCCGGTAACAGTTCCAGACAGCACCAGACAACGGCAGCGTTTAACCCTGCCGGAAACGCCTGTCCATCTCACCAAGGAACTTTTCTATTTCGGGGGACAGCCGGGGCATCTCTTCTTCTTCCTTCTTTGCCCTCTGCTTATCATAATGAGCTTCAAGCTGTGCGATGATACCCTTTAGCTGCGCGTTGCGCCCTACAGCGGCATCAATATCCCTTTTTTGCTGCTCTGCCTTGCTGATATCAGCCTCATCCACCGGAAAATCATAAAGCAGGCGGAGGGTCTCCATGATTCTGACCACACCGGCGTAGTCCTCATTGACCTCTGCATACTGCGGCAGATGTACCATCAGGCTCACAGTTTCAATGCCCATTGACACAGCACCCTGCGAAACAAGAAAGGTGATGCTGGTTGGTCCCTCGTAGCGGCTGGGGCTTAGACCCAGCTTCTTTCTGACCACTTCTGCCCCCTCCCCCACACCACCGCCGGTAACCAGAAGCGGTCTGGTATGGGGAACCATATCGTACATGCTGCCGAGGGAGCAGTATCTTTTCACGCCGAACTGCTTCAGCAGGAGCAGAATAGAATCAGTAAAATCCTCGCCGTGCAGATTAGGCTCAAGAAGATGGAAGAAGAGAAAATCATGCCCGGTTTCTTTTCGGGCATAGCTGATCGTCGTGTTGGGGAGAGAAACCTGTCTCTCACCCTCGACATAGTAGGTCATGGGACGGTAGCGGGTAAAGTCATAGAAGTTTCCCGGTCTTGCCAGCTTACCGATCTCCTGTGCCCCCAGTCTGGTTTCAAGACCGGACAGGGTAAGGGTACCCACACTCCCGACATCAATCCAGGGGCGCAGGTTAACCAAGACGTGCGGTTCCTTAAATTCGGGAAGAGGCTCGCTAATTTCAAAAGCGCCGATTCTCACAGCATACCCCCTGGCGCCTGATACAAGGCGCACCTGCGAAAAAGAGAAATCTCCTGATACCAGTTTACCACATCTATACAATATCTGCTGACACACCCCGGTGTCAATCCGGGCAGCCTTTTTGACACTCTCAAACCGGCTAAGGTAAGATATGGTCATGGCTGAGTCTTACCGGCAGATCACCTGCGCACTGGCACAAAAGATAAAGCTTGTCATGACTGATGTTGACGGCACGATAACCTCCGGGGACGGCTCTTTTACCCCGGAGGTGGTCGCTTCAATACACAGCCTTGAAAAGCAGGGCATTACGGTCGGGCTTGTCTCCGGAAGAGAGATCAATCGTCTGGCGCAGTTTGCGGAACAGCTCAACATCAGCGGGCCTCTTGTTGCGGAAAACGGGGCGGTTGCCTGCCTGAAAAAAGACGGGGCGCCGGTTGACCTGGGCTATTCCCGCAAGCCGGCCTTAAAAGCCATGGAGAAGCTAAAAGGGCTTTTCCCGGATGCGATTGAGGTCGGAGAGAACTGGAATAAATCCCGGATGATTGACCTGCTTTTCAGGGTGCACGGGGTAACAGCCGGAGAGCTGCGGAAACACCTGGCGGATGCTGACATCCTTGATTCCGGTTACGTGCTTCATCTGGTACAAAAAGGGGTCAGCAAGGGCGGAACGCTCCTCAGGATTATCAAGATGCTGGCAAATGCCTGTCTTTCGCCGGAAGAGGTAATGGTTTTTGGCGATGCCCCAACCGACCTTTCCCTGTTCCAGTCCTTCCCCCAGAGCGTGCTGGTAATCAACCCCGATATCCCGGTCGCACAGGGCATGATGCTGCGGGAGGGCGCCAGGTATATCAGCGATGCCTGCTGCGGTGAGGGCTTTGCTCAGGTAATTGCCCATTTGCTCAGCGCCAGAAACGGCACCGGTTCGGCGCAGGTGTAAAATCTCCTGTTTGGTCAAAACCTGAAGTCTGGTAGTGTAACGCTCAAGCAGTTGTCAATGGGTTGCAATAAAAAATAAGAAAAGTCACTCGAATGATTGTCACTCAAGGGATTTTCTGTTATTATCTTAGCAGTTAAATAAGTATTATATTCGTTGAAATTAGCTCATAATTACTGGCATAATTATGAGCGTTGCCCCTTTTGGATTCCATAGCATGTCAGAAAGGGGGAAGTCAATTATGGTTATTGAAGTCAGAGAATTCAAGGGTATCTATATCGCTTCTGAAGCTGCTGTTTATCTCAATGCCACCCTCTCAAGGAACGTTCATATCACCCAACCAAAATATCCCATTCACTCAAGGAACTTGATTCGTTGGATAAGAATTGGGTTATCGTCGCCTGAACTTACCAATGTTCCAGGCAGACAACTCATTATCAGCTTTGAAGACCTTATTTCTATGCGTGTCGTCTCCATACTGAGGGCGTTGGGTGTAAAGTGGAGCAAAATTCATCATGCCGAAAGTTGGCTGAGAGAGAAAACTGGTTACCCTCGCCCTTTTGCAATAGAACGTGTGTGGACTGAGACTTCTGATGTTTTTGCGGAATTCCATGAAGGTTTTATTGCTGCAAGCCGGGGAGGGCAATTGGCGTTCACTGCATTAGTTGAGCAATATTTAATTTCAGTCCAAGACATGATTTTTGCGCAATACAATGGTGGCATCAAAGTCGCTGACTCGTGGAGACCTCATGAGGATGTGTTAATCAATCCTAGAATACAATTTGGTGAGCCATGTGTAGAAGGCACCCGGATTAGAACTAGGATTATCAATGAATTACTTATGGGCGGAGATACCATTTTCTATCTAATGCGTTCTTTTGACCTTTCCGAAAGTCAAATAAGTCATGCAGTGGAGTGGGAACATCGTCTTCAGACAGCAAGGCTCAATTAGTTTCTTACTTGATAACGACCTAAGCCCTGACATCGCAACATCACTTAGGTTATTCAATATTGACATAGTTCATTTCAAAGAGATCCTACAATTCCAAAATCGCTCTCTTGGTGTTGAAGACCCAGAAATCATTAAATGGTGTAAAGATAATCATAAGGCCTGGATTACACATGATTTCAAGGCACGGAGACAGCATGAAGCTGCAATGAAGGCAGCACGTATAAACGTTATCTGGATACGAGGGAAGACTGAACCGAAAGAGGTCATAGGTGAATCTACTACTTGGCGTTTTTACAAGATGTTCGTTAGAGTGATTGATGAATTGCAGCGTCTTTTGTTAGCCTCACATGGTGCGATGCATTTTAGAATTAGTCAGAAAACTGTCGCACGTCCTGAAATTGATTGGGTTGAATCAGACGAGGATAAACCGAAAAAACAAAGTAACGCCTAACCTTCAGGGATTTTCTCCCACCTAGCCTGCGCAGCTTTTTTTTGCTGCTTTCTTTTACTCTGGCGTTAGCTTTTATGCTCTGGTCTTACCACCATTATTTCCCCAGGTCAACCAGTTCTACAGCATCCGGATGCGTTGACACGATACCGCACTGCTGGTATGATTAAATCAGATGGCAGGGCTGTTGCTCGCCCACCAAAAACCGCCTTAGACACGTCTTCTTGCTCCTGACAGCTTGTTTTTGCAAGGAGGGGTAAGATGCAGAAAAAAATGGGCAGACTCTTCCGGAGATTGACCGCTCGATACTGTCGTCCCACACCTGTGGCAGGTGTGGGCTTTATTATTTTCGGACTCATCGCTCCCGGATGAAAAACACCATGCCGGGCACAGGACGCCAGCCGGAAACCCGGTATCGCAAGACAGGATTCAGCCAGAGCCAAAACATCCGTTTCCGGATAGCGCGAATAACTCAGAAAGGGGGTCACAAGAAGAGGGCAAATCCAGTTGCAAAGGAAACATAACCCGTACTGAAGATGAAAAGAGGGAGGTAAAATCATGCCGAAAGGGATACTTGAAGGAATCAGGGTCCTGGATCTGAGCGTCTACCAGCTGGGACCAGTTAACGGGCTGATGCTTGCCCTGATGGGGGCTGAGGTCATCAAGATTGAGCCACCCACCGGGGAGCCGGGACGCGTCAATGTCAGGGGGAATTTCATTGTCGGCGGTAAAGGAAAGGGGCTTCTCGGCACCGACCTGAGCGCCTATTTTGAATCCAACAACCACTGCAAGAAGAGCCTGGTTCTGGACCTCCGGAAGCCCAAAGCCAAGGAGGTTCTCTACCAGCTGATTGCCAAATCCGATGTCTTCATGCAGAATATCAGCCCCGGCTCTGCCGAGAGGCTTGGCGCCGGCTACGAGCAACTCAAAAAATACAACCCCAAACTCATCTATTACACCGGAACCAGCTACGGCACCAGAGGGCCTGACGGCTATAAACCCGGCATGGATGCCAGCGGCATTGCCCGTTCCGGCTGGGCTTACTTTACACCCGTCGGCGAGGACAAGCCGATGTGGGCGCTGGGCGGATCATCAGACCAGATGGGAGCCATCATCGGCGCTTTTACGATTGTCGGGGCGCTTCTCGCCCGGGAGCGTTACGGCGTCGGGCAGTACTGCGAAACCTCACACCTTGCCGCCTCCATGTGGCTGCTCCAGTGCAGCGGTCAAAGCGCCTACTACCGACGCACTCAGCTGTCCCGCGAGAGAAGCATGGGCACCAGAGAAACGACGCGAAATGCCATCTTCAACTACTACAGGTGTGCCGATGGGGAATGGGTCTCCCTGGTAAACCCGGTGCAGCGACACTGGGCGCCGGTCTGCGCCGCCCTGGGGATACCGGACTCATTAAGGGATGACCCCCGCTTTGCCACCTCGGCGGCACGGGGTCAAAATGCCGCGGAGTGTGTCAAGATGCTTGATGATTACTTTGCCAAAAAACCACGCGAGGAGCATATCAAATCATTTGAAGGTAAAGACATCAACTGGGAAAGGGTACAGAGGTGGGAAGACCTGCCCAAAGACTCCCAGGTCCTCGCCAATGAGTATGTCACCTTCTACGAGCATCCGCTCACCCGTGAGATATACCCGCTTGTCAACCTGCCCATGACATGGACGGAGACACCGGCACGGCGCGTGGGCCGGGCGCCGCTCCTTGGTGAACACACCGCCGAGATACTGACCGATATCCTGGGATACAAAAAAGAGGATGTACCCCAGCTTATCAAGGACATCGGTGAGCCGACACCGAGCTTCGGAGAGTAACGGATTCAAGCCCGGCAAATCTTGGGCAGGATTTCCGGCACTCACTGCGGTAAACCTGCCGCCAAATAGATAGCGAACTGCCGAATGTCCCCGGGGACATTCGGCAGTATCCTGATAAATGCCGGAGAGCCGTAAAAGTTATCAGGCAATCCAGTTTCGTTCTTTTCTGTTTAGTCTCATGTGTCACCGGGAGAAGTCCGCCGCAAGTGGGCAGCGAAGCAATGACAAAAAATCTATCGCTCTCCCGCCTTGACTTTTACCCGCCTCATCTCTATAATACTTGACCTGTCTGCCTGTTTACTGATAAAGTTTATATTGGGTGCCCGAGTAGCACAATGGTAGCGCAACCGACTTGTAATCGGTAGGTTAGTGGGTTCGACTCCCCTCTCGGGCTTAGCTTTCGTGCCTGGAGAGGTGCCGGAGTGGTTAATCGGAGCAGACTGTAAATCTGCCGCCCTAAGGGCTACGCAGGTTCGAACCCTGCCCTCTCCACCATTTATCAAAGGCAGGGTTTCTGTTCAACGATGGTTGGCAGGCTGGCTTTTGTCATCTCCGATTCCTGTTGTAACAACCATAATTGAACAAGAGGGAAGCGGGTTGCGGCTAGACATTGTTCCGGGAAACTTATATAATAGGACGATTGATGCCCACATAGCTCAGTTGGTAGAGCACATTCTTGGTAAGAATGGGGTCATCAGTTCGAATCTGATTGTGGGCTCATTATTAAAGGGGGAATAGAATGGCGAAAAAGAAATTCGAGAGAAACAAACCACACTGCAACGTAGGCACCATCGGTCATGTTGACCATGGCAAAACAACCTTAACCTCAGCAATCACGAGCGTACTGTCCAAGCAGGGCACCGCTCAATACCGTGCCTTTGAGAGCATTGATTCGGCTCCTGAGGAGAAGGCACGCGGCATGACCATAGCCATTGCCCATATTGAGTATGAGACAGCAAAGCGGCATTACGCCCATATCGATGGCCCGGGTCATGCTGACTATATTAAGAACATGATCACCGGTGCCGCCCAGATGGATGGCGCCATTCTGGTGGTTAGCGCCCCCGATGGTCCGATGCCCCAGACAAGAGAGCATGTCCTTCTCGCCCGCCAGGTGCTGGTCCCTTCTATCGTGGTTGCCCTCAACAAGGTAGACATGATGGAGGATGAGGAGCTTCTGGAGCTCGTGGAGATGGAGGTCAGGGAACTCCTTGACAAATTCGGCTTCCCCGGTGACGATACACCGGTGGTAAGGGTGAGCGCTCTCAAAGCCCTTGAGTGTGGCTGCGGCAAGAGGGAATGCCAGTGGTGCGGCCCCCATCCTGAAGCTGATGGATGCCGTTGATGACTTTATCCCGACACCGGTACGACCAAAAGACCTGCCTTTCCTGATGTCCGTTGAGGATGTCTTCAGCATCAAGGGACGCGGTACGGTACCCACCGGTCGTGTCGAGAGGGGTACCATCAAGGCCGGTACTGAGGTTGAGCTGGTCGGACTCAGCCATCAGCCCAAGAAAACGATCGCGACAAGTCTTGAGATGTTCCACAAGATCCTGGATTATGCCGAGCCGGGGGATGCGGTTGGTATCCTCCTCCGGGGTATCGTGCGCGAGGATGTCGAGCGGGGCATGGTGCTGGCAGCACCCGGCACAATCAGTCCACATACTTATGTTGAGGCAGAGGTTCTTGTCCTGAGCAAGGAAGAAGGCGGGAGACATACCCCGTTCTTTAACGGGTACAAACCGCAGTTCTATATCCGGACGACGGATGTTACCGGGACCATTGAGCTACCGGAGGGGGTAGAAATGGTCATGCCCGGCGACAACACCAAAATGAAGATCAAACTCATCTACCCGGTAGCCCTGGAGAAAGGGCTCCGGTTTGCCATTCGTGAGGGTGGTAAAACGGTGGGTGCCGGAAGCATCAGCGATATTATCGAGTAATCTTCCCGGTATTTGCGGGAAAACCCGAGTGATACCATGACAGACAGGTACCTTTCAGGGGAGAACAAAATAGATGGCGAAAAAGGGCGAAAACAGGATTATAATTCACCTTGCCTGTAATGACTGCAAGGAAAAAACATACACGACAACAAAAAATAGAAGGAACGACAGCCAGAGGATTGAGCTAAAAAAGTACTGTCCACGTTGCTATGCCCACAAGGTTCACCGGGAGGTAAAATAGGCAGGAGCCAGCGGTTAGGTAGGTTTTTATGACTGAGACGGGTGTCACCAGGAGAATAAATACCAGGTTTAAACTGGTGCGGGAGGTTATTGCCGAGCTAAAAAAGGTTAACTGGCTCAGCAAGCGTGAGGTCGTCCATTTAACCGTTCTGGTGCTTGTCGTGACAATGATCATGGCTGTCTTTCTGGGTGCTGTTGATTATGGTTTTAGCGGTTTCATCCACCTCTTTTCCGGTTAACATGGCGACGTCTTCTTTACCAATACGCTAAATTTGAGGACTTTTTATTTGCAGTGGGGGTATTTACTTAATGGCTCAGCAAGTAGCTGAAAAAGACAAGGCCTGGTATGTCATTCATACCTATTCCGGCTACGAAGACCGGGTGAAGAGGAACCTTGAGCAACGTGTCAAGTCAATGGACTCAGGCAACGAGATTTTCCAGGTGGTTGTCCCGACCGAAGAGGAAATTGAAGTCAAGAACGGACAAAGGCATACCGTGGTCAGGAAGATTCTTCCCAGCTATGTCCTTGTCCAGATGAAAATGACCGACCAGAGCTGGAACGTGGTGCGCAACACGCCGGGGGTTACCGGTTTTGTGGGCAGCGGCATCAAACCTTCTCCGCTCCCTGAGGAGGAGGTGAACCGTATCCTGAAACAAATGTCGGCGGAATCACCGAAAATTAAGATAGGCTTGCGTCAGGGGCAGAGTGTCCGTGTCATTGACGGGCCGTTTGTTGATTTCATGGGAACCGTTGCCGAGGTTAATACCGAGAAGGGGAAAGTAAAGGTTCTGCTGACACTCTTTAGCCGGGAAACATCGGTAGAGCTTGATTTTCTCCAGGTAGAGAAGCTCTAGAAGCCATCCGGAAACTCAAGATATTGAGATAGGACATATTAACTACCGATATGCGGTAAAACAGTTTCTGGATAGCTTGTAGTCTCTTAAGATAGGGGACACATTACCTGTTCATCTTGAAAAATAGTTTCTGGATAGTTGTCAGGACAGTTTAGATCCAGAGGAGGCAAGTGTGGCAAAAAAGGTTAAAGCGATAATTAAACTCCAGATTGAGGCGGGGAAAGCCAACCCGGCACCACCCGTTGGCCCGGCGCTGGGCCAGCACGGGATAAACATCATGGCTTTCTGCAAGGAATACAACGAGCGCACCAAGTCCATGGCCGGCTCGATTATCCCGGCCGAGATAACCGCTTATGATGACCGCTCCTTTACGTTTATCACCAAGACCTCGCCAAGCACTGACCTGCTGAAAAAAGCGGCAGGTCTGGAAAAAGGATCCGGTGTAGCGGGCAGGACATCCGTGGGCAAGATCTCCAGTGTGAAGATTCGCGAGATAGCTGAGGTTAAATCGAAAGACCTGCGTGCGGCCACAATTGAAGCAGCGATGAAAACCATTGCCGGTACGGCGAAAAGTATGGGAATTGAAATAGAAGAGTAAATACGATGATAAATAATGGTAAAAAGTATCAGGAAGCAGTCAAACTGCTCGATAAAACGAAGACTTATTCCCCGGAAGAGGCGGTTGCCCTCAGCAAACAGATGCATTATGCAAAGTTTGATGAGACCATGAACCTGTCCCTCCGCATGGGCGTTGATCCGCGTAATGCCAACCAGCAGGTACGTGGTATCGCACTGCTGCCCCATGGTCTGGGGAAAACGCTGCGCGTTCTGGTTTTTACCCAGGGCGAAGCTGAGAAAATTGCCGAGGAAGCTGGTGTCGATTACGTTGGCGGCGACGAGTTGATCAAGAAGGTTGAGGAAGGCTGGCTGGATTTTGATGTTGCCATGGCCACCCCGGACATGATGGGAAGAGTCGGCAGACTGGGCAGAATCCTGGGAAGAAAAGGGCTGATGCCCAACCCCAAGGCAGGCACTGTTGTGCAACCCGGAGACCTGGTACGGGCAATTGCCGATGCCCATAAGGGGCGTGTTGAGTTCAAGCTGGACAGGTCTTCCATCATCCATGTGCCCATCGGTAAACTCAGCTTTGAAGAGTCCATGCTGGCAGAGAATCTGACCGCGGTTATCGAAGCGGTAAACAGGGCCAAGCCTTCAGGTGCCAAGGGACAATATTTTAAGAGTGCTTACATTAGCAGCACGATGGGACCGGGGATCAAGCTTGACCTCAAGCCGATCCTGTCAGCGATGTAGACCGGAAGCGCGGCAAATTCCGGGCTAACCATGGTACATTACGGGGGAGAATGGAAGTCGCTTAATTCAATAACGGAATATCCGGAGACAGTAGGTGTCGCTTGCGGCTTAAAAAATGCCTGCCGAGGAAAAGATACGGAAGTCTGGTATCCGAAAGTCCTTGTGCACAAGCATAAGGACTTTATTTTTAGACTGTCACAGCAAGGGGGGTGATCACAGATGCCCACAGAAAAAAAGGGGGAAACCATTGATCAGTTGACGGAGGTTTTCTCCAAGGCAACCATCGGTATCATCACTGACTACCGGGGGCTGACGGCGACAAAGATGAGTTTCCTGCGCCGCAGCATGAGGGATGCCAACATCGAGTTCAAGGTGGTAAAGAATACCCTGGCGCGTATCGCTGCCGAAAAGGCAGGCAACAGCGACTTAGCCCGCTCTTTTGAAGGGCCGACAGCCATTGCCTTCGGCTACAGCGACATCACACAACCGGCGAAGGCTCTGCTGGAATATATCCGTGCCTCAAGGGAAACCCTGCTCAAAATCAAAGGGGGCTTCCTGAGGACCAGGCTGATTACAGCTGATGAAGTGACGACGCTTTCCACACTACCATCCCGGGATGTTTTACTCGCCAGGGTCATGGGAGGGATACAGGCTCCCATCAGCAGTCTGGTAGTCCACCTGGCAAGTCCGATCCGGGGATTCATCGGCCTCCTTGAAGCCAGGCGGAAACAGCTGGAGGAAACCGGAGGAAAAGAGGAAGCACAAGCCGCTTGAGGAACAATGAAATCAAGCAAAACCGCGCGGGCAAAGGAAAACTATACCAAAGCCAGGGTAGAATCCGCAGACCTGCAACGTGGGTAATGTAGTTTTCACCCCGGTATTAGTATAAGTTTGCTGCCCGGACGGTATCAGAATGACCAGTATAGTAAATGGAGGGGAATATAATGGCAGATGTTAATGAGATCATCGCACAGGTAAAAAGTATGACTGTCCTGGAGCTTGCCGAGCTAATTAAGGCCATGGAAGCCGAGTTTGGTGTTTCCGCCGCAGCACCGGTCGCCGTTCAGGCGGCACCAGTGGCAGGAGGACAGGCTGCAGAAGAGGCAGAGGAAAAAACCGAGTTT
>JBDRFO010000021.1:0-17217 GCA_043818655.1 Chloroflexota bacterium | reverse complement strand
ATCCATCTTATGAAAAAATCTGAGTGCTGATTTTCCCTTTGTCCAATCCCGGTTGTTTTAACATGAATTTGAGATGGAAAATCGAATCAGCAACCATAATTGAACAAAACCTGGATTTTATATCTGGTAGACTCATGAAGGAGGGTGATATGTACAACAAAATACTGGTCCCGATGGATGGTTCGGAACTGGCAGAGTGCAGCCTGGAGCACGTCAGGGAAATCGCCAAGGGATGCCATACCTCAGAGGTAATCCTGCTGGCAGTGGTGGAACAGGTCACCGGCCCCGGATACACGTGGGGTGCCGTTGCTTCGGGAGAGCAGATGGCGGCAGAAGCGAAAAAGGTGCAGGCAAAAGCGGCCGAGTATCTCAAAGGGGTCGCACGTGAACTGACAAAAGACGGTCTTGGTGTCCAGACCCGCATTGTCGCAGGCATGCCGGCTGAGGCAATCCTGGACTTCGCCAAAAAAAATGATGTGGCGTTGATCATCATGAGCACACACGGTCGCTCCGGGATTGCCCGCTGGGCGATGGGCAGCGTGGCCGACCGGGTGCTCCGCAACTCTTCCATACCGGTGATGGTCGTCTCCCCGAAGGGGAGCCGGGTAGGTTAAACCGCCTTCTCCAGCTTCCTCCGGAGAGAGCTAACCAGCCGCGGCAGCACCTCGCCCGCCCTGCCGCGGAGACTGACAGTGCACATATTTGTCAGGGCTGTTTCGTACGGGTCAACCTCGACAAGGTAGCCGCCCTTTCTTTTGACCGCCTGGGGAAAGGCAGCCGCCGGATAGACAACCGCCGAAGTGCCCACCAGCAGGACACAATCACTCCTGCCTGACTCCTCCTGGCAGACCGTCAGGACATCCGTCGGGATAGGCTCACCAAACATGACGCCGTCACCTTTGACAATGCCGCGGCAGTTTGGGCAGTGTGGTGGAAGTTCCGTGATGGGGATTTCCTCCCTGGTATAACGCTTGCCGCAATCAATGCACCGGAGAAGCATGCGGTTGCCGTGAATCTCCGCCAGATTCTTCTGCCCGGCGGCGCGGTGCAGATTATCAACATTCTGTGTGATTACATATTTCAGCACGCCCAGTCTTTCCATCTCCGCCAGGGCAAGATGGGCAGGATTGGGCTTTGCTTTGGCAAAGGCCGAGGCCATCTCTTCGGCATGGCCCTCTCTTTTGAGCTGCCTCTCCCAGTGCGCCTTTGGGTCAGCGAGAAAAAGTTTGTAACCGTTCATGGGCGGCTCACCGTATTCCGTCCAGAGTCCTCCCGGACCGCGGAAAGGCCTGATACCACTCTCCACCGATACCCCTGCCCCGGTAAGACACGTAACATATTCGGCTTTAAGAAGCAAACTTGCGGCACGTTCAATATCGCTCTCCACTGGTTACCTCCTGATAGAAGGTTTGACGCAATGATGGCGGGCAAGCTGGTTTTTGCCATCCCAAATCCATGTGAACACAACCCGGCATGATGACAGGCAATCCAAAAACCGCTTTTGTGTTCAGGAGCAGGTAATGCGCCCTATCTCAGAATACGGAGTTTCCGGATGACTTCTAATAAAGCTATCCTTTCTTCAGCACAAACCAGAGGCGCTTGGCATCGTGCGCCGGTTCACTCATCTCGAAAATGTTGCCGAAACAGGCGACCTGCTCAAATCCGGCAGAACCAAGACAGCTTCGTATCTCCTCAAGATGGTAGCCGCGCTCCTCATGAATCTCGTCCATGCGCAACCACCCCTGCTCCCCCCGCATAAACCCGGTCATGTTCCATTTCGAGATACATTTCTCAAAATCATATTCGGCGCGGTTTACCACAAACAGCCCGGGGGCATCAACGATAATCGAGGTATGATTCGTCTTCCAGCTCACACCGAAGCCTTCGTAAGCCATCAGCCCGTAGACCGTGTTCATGTCAAAGATAAAGAAACCATTTTTCTTCAAAGCCCGCGCCGCACCTTCAAAGGTACTCCGTAAATCATCCAGATTCAGAAGGTAGTTCAGACTATCAAACCAGCAGGTGACAATGTCAAACTCTTCGTTAAAGGGGAGCGAACGCATATCATGGTTGAGAAACGCCACCGAAGCGCCCTCCTTCTCCGCCTGCTTTCTGGCGAATCCGAGCATCCGGGGTGAGAGGTCAACGCCGGTTACCTGATAGCCCGACCTGACCATCGCAACGGCAAAACTGCCCTCCCCGCAGGCAAGATCCAGGATCGTCTGCGGATGGATGTCAAATTTTTTCAGAAGTTCGGGGAGCGCTTCAGCCATCCTCATGCTATACCCGGGCCATGGCCCGCTGATATAAAAAGTAGCAAAATCCTCATAGATACCCATGCGGATAATCTCCCGTGAGTCCATAACTGACTCTCTAAAGATGGATCGCGCTTATCTTTCCGGCAACCATCCCTTACATCTGCACACCGGTAAATTAACATCTGCCGGTAATCCCTGTCAATTGATTTATCCGAAAGGTTCCGTTCGTTTTTGGTTGGTTTCTAGTGTCACTATGAGAAACGAAGCAACGAGGTAAGTCCAAACACCTTTCCTGTCATTGCAAGCGCCAGCGAAGCAATCCATCCGCCACACCCGGATTTTTAACTTTACCCGTAGACTCAGTATCTTGAGATAAGACACATTGCCTGCTCGCATTCAGAAAAAGTTTCTGGATAGTTATTATAGATTGCTTCGTCGCTGCCGCTCCTCGCAATGGCAGTATGACGGGTTTCTTCATTTCTCACCATCAAATACTTGCACGTCACGTTAGAACCCGGTAAGCTCACAATTTGAAGTGTAACCTGCCTATCCTGTAAAATGAATATGCTGCGCCGATTTTCCCTCCGGTTTTTTAACCCGAATCACAGTATGAACGTTATTTGATGACAATCATAATATGGAAAAGCAGCGGTTGCACTGCGGTGTGAAGGAGGCAAGATAATGAGATGTCCCGGGCAGGATAACAGGAATTTACGGGTGGAGCTGCATAAGTGCCCCAGCTGCGGGTATGACGTCGAGATTTTTTCTGACGAGGCGAGAATTAAGTGCCGCAGGTGCGGGGACTGGGTCTACCGGGAGAACGCCCCTTCGTGCATTGAGTGGTGTGCCAAAGCACGCGAGTGTCTCGGGGAAGAAAGATGGCGTCAGTTGAAAGAAACTATCTAAGCGGGTAAACATAAATCGTGAGGCAAGGCGATAAGAAAGAGACAATTTACCATGCTGCTCAATCATGGTTGGTAAGCTGGTTTTCACCATCTCAAATTAACTCTAAAACAACCATGTTGGCACAAAAGGGGGGAACCAATGGCTCTTAAAACAGTGCGTAAAATCATCAGGATTGATGAGGAAAAGTGCAACGGCTGCGGCATCTGTGTTCCCGCCTGCGCCGAAGGGGCACTGCAAATTATTGACGGCAAAGCAAGGCTCGTCAGCGAAACTTACTGTGACGGTCTTGGCGCTTGCCTGGGAGAATGTCCCCGGGGAGCCATCACCATCGAGGAAAGAGAAGCCCTTGAGTTTACGGAGAAGGCAGAAAAACAAGCCCCTGAGCAAGGGGGGCATGAGAGACAGGAAGATGCCCCACCGGGGAAAGCAGGCAGGCCTTCTCTGCTGCGTAACTTTCCGGTGCAACTTGCCCTTGTGCCACCGTCAGCACCCTTTCTCAAGGAGGCAGATTTGATACTGGCAGCCGACTGTGTTCCCTTTACTTATGCCGGTTTTCACGAGGATTTCCTTGAGGGACGCGTGCTTCTGGTTGCGTGCCCCAAGCTTGACGATTTCAAGGCCCCACCAGCAGAAGCTCACGGCAATTCTCCGTCAGGCAGTGCCCCGGAGTCTTATGGTCGTGCACATGGAGGTGCCCTGCTGCTCCGGTTTAATCTACATGGGAAAAGAAGCGATCCGCCTGAGCGGCATCAATACTCCCCTCCAGGAAGTAACGATCAACGTCTATGGCAGCATCAAGACATTACTCCGGACACCGGTATAAACAGGCGATGAGAAAAATTATCAAAGGGATAAAATTTGAATCATCCGGCAGACCGTGAGAGCGCAGATAAGTGGGGATGACAAAAAAGACTATTTACCTCTCAGTTCAGAGACGCCTTTGGCACCCTCCAGAGCAAACTTCATGGCCAGTTTTGTCGCCTGCTGCATGTCCTCAAGCCCCCACGGCATCTTTTATCTTAATGCCTGCCCCCGGCTTATTTACGCCCCAGTGTATCCTGGGTAACACATGCTCCGCTTTCGCCATGAGCCTGCCCCGGTATTTGCTGAGGTCGGCGAGCATAATCTCCAGTTCTTCTTCCAGGTTGTGTGTCGCCCGGAAACCCAGCTGGTACAACTTTTCGTGAACGGGATTATAGTATGGCATCTTTTCCTCTTCTATTCTCGGGTTCTGGCGATACTCAACCTCAGTCGCAAGCCCCAATCTGTTTGCCACACTCCGTACTTTTTCTGCCATCGCGGAGACAGAGTAGATTTCGTCAAACTGGTTGAACACACGATATTCCCTCCTGGCCGGGGGATTCCCGATCACCAATGCCAGACATATGATGGTATCCCTCAGGGCAATGACCGCTCTTTTTTGATTACCTGAGCCATAGCAGGTTAGCTTATGACCCAGGACTGCCTGGGCGCAGAACCGGTTCAACACCGTGCCGAAGACAGCATCAAAGTCAAACCGCGTGAGCAGGGCATCATTCAGCATATCATCTGTTCTTGTTCCGTAAACAACACCCTGCATAATATCAGTTGATCTTAAGTCCCATATTTTGCATGCCATCATGATGTTACCGGAATCATAAACCTTGCTCCAGTGGTACCAGTCAGTAAAAGCCTGCCGCGGGAACATCAGGGTATCCTTCCTGCCCCGGTATTCCACGTCAAAAAAGCCCTCCGGGATATCAATATTGCTTGCCCCGTACTCGCCCATTGAGCCCAGTTTGATGAGATGACAATCCGGGGCAAGGTTTTTCATGGCATAAAGGATATTCAGGGTGCCCACGAGGTTGTTCGTCTGGGTAAGAACGGCATGATCCACATCAATCATGGAAAAAGGCGCTGACGGTAATTCGCCGAGATGAACAATCACCTCCGGCCGGAATTCGCTCAGAACATGGGTGACAAAGTCATAATCCCTCAGGTCGCCGTACCTGAAGGAGATATTTTTACCGGATGTCTCCCGGAAGATCCGTAGCCTCTCCGACATGGGTCTTATTGGCGTCGCACTGTGGGAACCTACCTCAGCAACCCACTTTCTCCTGAGGAACTTATCGACACCAAGCACATGAAACCCTCTTTTCGCCAGATGCACGCAAAGGGGAAAACCAATATAACCATCGGCTCCAAGTACTAATACCCGCATCTTTACCCCCCTTTTGGTTCAAGACACGCCTTTGTATTATTCTGAACCGCATTTGCTGTCTTACAAGCAGTGCTTTGATTCAATGCTGATCGTCGAACCTGGAGTGGCTCGCCGGCGAAACGGGCTGTTTCATAGAAGATACCTGACTAATCTTATAAGCTTTTTCTCAGGCGGGGGAATACGTAGGAATACCTAACTTGAATAAAAAAATCACTTATTTTTCAGAGGGGGGAAAATGCAGCAGGATAGTAGTAATACTTACGGGTAAGAAAAGAGGGAGGAGAATAAGAGAATACCATATCATCTCCACCCATCAGACTAGCTATAACGGTGTTGCCTGTATTACGGGTCTGTCCTTTGTCATCAGTGTCTCTCCGTCACTTGAAGAAAGCACAAACCACCATATCAAAGTCCATCGCGGGAGGAAAACCGGGAGAATCAACTGCATCCGGGTGATATCAGCACGCAGGAGATCCATATCCGGGAGTTTTTCAGCAGGATAAAAGAGTCATAATGAAGAAAGAGGAATAGAATTGGAGCGGAAGACGAGATTCGAACTCGCGACTTCCTCCTTGGCAAGGAGGCATTCTACCGCTGAACTACTTCCGCTCATTTTCTGGTGCCGGAGGAGAGATTTGAACTCTCACGAGCTTGCGCTCACTAGCCCCTCAAGCTAGCGCGTCTACCGGCTTCCGCCACCCCGGCCAGATCTTGGCAGGAGTGAGAGGATTTGAACCCCTGACCGGCGGTTTTGGAGACCGCTGCTCTGCCAACTGAGCTACACTCCTACCTGTTTAGCATATCTTACATCATTTTTCAGCAGGTTTGCAAGAACGGTAGCGTCCTATTTTGGCTGGTTCCAAGTGTCACGCTGAGAAGCAAAGCGACGAAGCAATCTCAATACGTAACCGTCAGAGATTGCCACGGGCACGAACGAGCCCTCAGAGTGACATCGAAGCTAATGTTATCAGCCAAAAGCAACCGTCTTGTTTCCTGCTGATGCCCCCTGCTCCCCGGAAATTTTCCCGCCGGCGCCGCCACTTGACTCCCCTCACAACGAGGCGTTATTATCAGGCAAGCCCCGGAATTTCACAAGAAGGATGAACAATGAACTTCAAAGAGAAGCTTGCTCACGCGACAAAAAAAAACAACAGCCTGCTCTGCATCGGGCTTGACCCCGACCCCCGCCTCATGCCTGAAGGGACAGGCATCCTGGAATTCAACAGGGCAATCATCACCGCCACATCCGACCTGGTATGCGCCTACAAGCCAAACTTCGGCTTCTACGAGGCGCTGGGGGATGAAGGAATTGCCGCCCTCAAGGCGACCATCAAGTATATTCCGACGGATATCCCGGTCATCGGCGATGCCAAGCGGGCGGACATCGGCAACACCTCGCAAGCCTACGCAAGGGCCCTTTTCGAGATCATGAATCTCGATGCCGCTACCATCAACCCTTACCTTGGTTTTGATTCCGTCGCGCCCTTCCTCCAGTATCAGGATAAGGGGGTATTCATCCTCTGCCGCACATCCAATACTGGCGCGGTGGATTTCCAATCGCTTCTCTGCCAGACAGAAGACAGCAGCTTGCGTCCCCTCTTTGAAATTGTGGCGCTTAAGGCCGAGGAGTGGAACACTAACGGTAATGTGGGTCTGGTGGTTGGTGCGACCTATCCTGAAGAGCTGAAGCTCATCCGCGCCACCCACCCGGACATGCTTCTCCTGATACCGGGCGTTGGCGCCCAGGGTGGTGGGGTGGAGACCACAATCCGCTATGGGGTCAACAGGAGCGGGGAAGGGGCAATCATCAACTCCTCGCGCGGTATTCTCTATGCCTCAAACGGAAAAGACTTTGCCGGGAAGGCAAGGCTGGCGGCAATGACCCTCCGCGACCGGATCAACTCCTTCAGGCCTTAGAAGCTATCCAGAAAGTGGGGTTTTGAAGCTGGCTACCGGGCAATGCTGCTCTTGACAAAAAGAGTCCCCGGATAAATTGTCGTCACCGGAGAATATTTATGAAAAGACTATCGCTTTCGCTGAAAATTTATGTCGGGCTGGTGCTGGCGCTGGCGATATCCAACGCCATTCAAATCTTCTTGCCGTTTTACCAGGACCTGATGCCGTCCGAAGCACTTCCGGCGTCAAAACCGGTGCTTGCCCTCGCCAATGCCGGCATTGCCGTTGTTCTCTACGGCGGGCTGGGGTTCATCGGGCTAAAACTGGCGGAGAGGCTTGGTTTTGCCGCTATCTATGATCCGGACGTCACCAACCGGCAGAGATTCCTGACTCCCGGCATGGTCGGCGCCGGTCTCGGTATCTTCCTGATTGTCGCCGACCTCATTTTCAGCCGTTTTAACGGCATCGGGGCTCTCCTGCATCCCCCTTTCCCGTCATCTATCTTTGCCTCCCTCAGCGCTGGCATCGGGGAAGAGATCATGTTCCGTCTTTTCTTTATCCCATTATGGGTATGGCTTATTTCCTTCGTAATTCTGAGAAGAAGGTGGCAGAAACAGGTTTTCTGGGTTGTTTCGGTTCTCTCAGCTTTTGCCTTTGCCGCCGGGCATTTCCCGGCGCTCATGATTCTTTACGATTTCAAAACAGTAAGCGAAATTCCGCTTGTTCTAACCTTTGAGATTATCCTGCTTAACGGCGTCATCTCAATTTTTGCCGCTTACTACATGAGAAAATACGGGTTCCTCGCCGCAGCGGGCATCCACTTCGGGACAGATATTGTCTGGCACGTAATCTGGGGCTTGCTTCAGCTTTTGGGGTAACAATTATGGTCATGGAATTCAGAATGGGCGATGTCGTCCGTCTCAAGAAAAAGCACCCCTGCGGGGGCGATACCTGGCAGGTGGTGAGGCTCGGTGCCGATATCGGTATCAGGTGCCTGACCTGCCAGCATTATGTCATGCTACCCCGGAGCGTTATTGAGCGCAGGATCAGGTCTTTTGTGACACGGGGGGATTAACATGGTACGCCGCATCATGCATGCCGACCTTGACGCCTTCTTTGTCTCCGTGGAGCAGGCACTTAATCCTGCTCTTCGCGGTAAGCCGGTGGTGGTCGGGGGAAAACCGGAAGGGCGGGGTGTTGTTGCCTCCGCCTCATACGATGCCAGGGCTTTCGGGCTTAAGGCCGGGATGCCCCTGGTGACGGCGAAACGGCTCTGCCCGCAGGCAATCTTTATCGAGGGCAACTTTTCCCGCTACCGCACGGCATCAAAGAGCTTTATGGCGATACTTGCCGATTTTTCACCCTTCATCGAGCCGGCCGGTCTGGATGAGGCTTACATCGACGCTACCGGCTTTGAGTCAATCCACGGCTCAATCCGCACAATGGCGGAATCCATCAAGAAGAGGGTTCGCACCGAACTCAGCCTTCCCCTCTCCATCGGGATTGCCTCATGCAAGGTCGCCGCCAAGGTCGCATCGGATGAGTCCAAGCCGGACGGTCTCCTTGAGATAGCTGACGGGAAAGATGGGGCATTTCTGGCACCGCTGCCGGTGGGGAAACTCCCCGGCGCCGGCAAGAAGACGGAAGCCACACTGAAAAGCCTGGGGATAATAACCATCGGGGAACTGGCGGCAGCGCCGGAAGATATACTGAGGAGCCGATTCGGCATCTTCGGTCTGCACCTGAAGCATTTTGCCGCCGGGATTGACCCGGGAAAGGTGGAACCACCCGGCGCCGCCAAATCCATCAGCCGGGAGATGACCTTTGCCCGTGACCTGAGCGATGATGTCGCTCTTTCCGGTTGGCTGAGCTACCTCAGTGAGAAGGTAGGTGCTGAGTTACGCGCTCAGGGAAAAGAGGCGCGCTGTGTGACGCTGAAGCTGCGGTATGCCGACTTCACCACCATCACCCGTAACCGCACTCTGAAGCAGGCGGTGGACACCGACAGGGAAATCTTTACAACCGGTCGCGAGATGCTCATATCAGCGCTCACCGCCGAAAAACAGCCGGTGCGTCTGATCGGTATCGGCATCTCAGCCCTGACACAAAAGGCCTGCCAGCTTAACATGCTGGATGATCGGGCACAAAGACAGGATGCCCTCTACAGAACCATTGACCGGATACGCAGTAAATACGGCTTTGCCGCCATCAGGACGGGCAGGATGCCGGAGCAGAAAGCCGAATCTCCCTTGAAGTGAAACTAATTCTGTGAGCGAATTGCTTAGAGATTCACTCTTAGAATAACAACAACCAGTTTATCAACACCCCCGGAGGCTTAATGCTTGTTTTCTCTCAGTTTAATGACTATAATAGGAATCACTTAAAATGCGAGGTGTGTGAGTATGACGTCTTATGCCTATTTTCAGAAGAAGTTTATCCCGCTCTCTGAAGCTAAAATTGGTGTTATGACCAACTGTATTCATTACGGGACCGCCCTTTTCGAGGGTATCCGCGGCAACTGGAATGCAGAGCAGGAACAGATTTATCTCTTCCGTCTGGCTGAGCACTATCAGCGCCTGATAAACGGATGCAAAGTGCTGAAAATGGACCTGCCCCTCACCATAGATGATCTTTGCGAGATAACGGTCGACGTTGTCCGGAAGAGTGATTTTCATGAGGATGTCTATATCAGGCCGCTGGTATACAAGAGTACCGAGGCGCTCGGTGTCCGTCTCCACGGTCTGGAGTGTGATTTCCTGGTCTTTGCGATTCCCTGGGGTCGCTACCTGGATGTGGATAAAGCACGCTGCGGGGTCGCCTCCTGGCGGCGTCCTGACGATAACGCTATTCCGCCGCAGATCAAGGTTGCCGGAATATACGTCAATAATGCCCTGGCCAAAACCGAGGCGATTGATAACGGTTTTGATGAAGCCATCATGCTCACGCCGGATGGACATGTCTCCGAGGGCAGCGGCGAGAATATCTTCCTTGTCATTGACGGGAAACTGGTCACCCCCGCCTGCTACAGCAGTATCCTCGGCGGCATTACGCGCAATACGGTAATTGAACTGGCCAGAGACGAGCTTGGTATCGAGACCGTAGAGAGGCTGGTTGACCGGGGGGAGCTTTACACTGCCCAGGAATGCTTCCTCACCGGCACCGCGGCACACCTGACGCCGGTTGCCGAAATAGACCACCGCAAGGTGGGTAACGGTGAGATCGGCGAGATTACCGCATGGCTGCAGAAGCTCTACTTTGATGTCATCAAGGGCAACAAACCCAAATATCTCAAATGGGGTACCCCGGTATACAGGAAAGATTAAACGGACAAACATAAATTGTGGGTCAGGGCAATAAGAGACAATTTATCGGATACCTGACCCAAAATCTGTGTATGCTTGCTTAGAGTTCCCAGAAACTGGTGAGCTGCTCGAAATCGATGACGCCGCTTTCGCCCGTGTTTTCAACCTCAATCCCCGCCTCAACCGCGGCAGCCACCGGGTTCAGCCCACCGAGGAGTACCATCCCGATCCGGTTCTGACCCACCGCAATCCGGCAAACCGGTTCACTGGTGTTTCCCAGGGCATAAACGCTGTGGAAACCAGCTTCTCTAAGCTCGGCAACCTTTTCCTCAACAACTGGTCTGGAAAGAGCCGGCATTTCACGGAAATTAGCCAGCACCTTCCCGCTGCCGGTTGTTGCCGCCTCCCTGACGCTGGTCATTCTGGCACGGATATATTGTTCGGATGGATCGATGGAAGTACCCGCATAGTTAATAATCGCAACAAAACGTCTTGGCCTCGCTTTCATCACCTGGAGCACCCCACCAAACCTGAACTCGGAAGGAACTCCCGCCTTGAGCAAGACGCCATTTACGGTAACGCTGCAAACCGTCGCCAGACCAATCTTACCATTGGGAACAACGACAGAACCAAGCTTTCCCCCCTCGGCTGCAACCGCCACCATGTCGATGGCGCTGATCCCTGCCTTGAATGCGTCGCTCATCACCACCAGTGCTTCTTTAAACCTCTCCTTATCAATGAGCGAGGTGTTTATCGGCAGCTTTCCGGTTCGCTTTTTGGGGTTGAAAGTAGTCTGGAAGGCCAGCTGCTCAAGCTTATCAAGGATAAAACCAATCTGCTCCGGTGCCAGCGCCAGCTTAAGCTCCTCAAGCCCCTGCGGGGTCAGCATCCGCCCGTCCCGGCCCAGTGCTCGGGTAAAACCCCGCTCATCGGTAATACGCAGGTGATACCTGACTGCCCGCTCGCTTAAAAAAATCCCGAAGTGTTCCAACTCCCGGGAAATGGTAATTGATCCCAACGGTTCCGAGGATTCACTCAAGACTCTCAGGATAGATATTACCTTGCTTTCTATCTCGGAGCTTGTCTCATTAACCATGCAACTTTCCTTCGACTCCCCAAAAAGTCCTTTCGCTATTATACCACCTCTTCCCTTAAAGCTGAATAGCGTATTTGCAAACTTTTTACGCAAAGATGGAAAGCCATTACCGCAAAGGATGATGACCAACGGAACGCAGGAGAAACCGGCCATCCTGTTGTCTCCTTTCACAGTCAAAAGCAATTCCCCTCTCCGCAAGGGAGAGGGGAATCAACAGGGTGTGTCAGTCAGTTTCGGAAAAGAAGTCCTGACGGATGGATTTCTTTACAATACCGGCAAATAGCGTTTTATCTCATAATCAGTGACCTTGGTGCGGTAATCATCCCACTCAATCTTCTTATTCTCAATGAAGGCATGAAAGACATGCTCACCCAGTGCCTTGCGCACGAGTGCACTCTTCTCGCAAAGCTGGATGGCTTCAATCAGACTGGAGGGCAGGGTGCCGATACCCCGTTCCTTCCTTTCCTCATTGCTCCTCTCGGAGACATTCTCCTCCACCGGGGCCGGTGCTTCCAGCCCTTCTTCAATCCCGGCAAGCCCTGCCGCCAGCATGACGCTGAAGGTAAGATACGGATTGCAGGCAGGATCAGGAGAACGAATCTCGAATCTGGTCGCTTCTTCCTTGCCTATCTTATACTCGGGAACCCTGATGAGGTCAGAGCGGTTGCGTGATGCCCACGAAAGATAGACCGGCGCCTCGTAGCCCGGCACCAGCCTTTTGTAGGAGTTAACCCACTGGCTGGTAACAGCCGTAAACTCCGGGGCATACTTCAGGAGTCCGGCAACAAAGCTCAAGGCTATTTTGGAAAGGTGGTACTTGCCGTTCGCGTCAAAGAAGGCGTTTTGCTTCCCTGTGAAGAGCGATTGATGCACATGCATCCCGCTGCCGTTGATACCAAAGACCGGCTTGGGCATAAAGGTGGCATAGACACCGTGCTGCAAGGCGACTTGCTTGACCACCAGGCGATAGGTCATCACGCTATCCGCCATCGTCAGGGCATCAGAGTAGCGCATGTCGATCTCATGCTGCGAGGTGGCAACCTCGTGATGCGATTTGTCAACATCAATGCCCATTTCCCCCAGGGTAAGCACCGTCTCGCGTCTCAGGTCGTGAGCGGCATCAGGCGGGGTCATGTCAAAGTAACCGCCAACATCAAGAGGCACCGTGGAGGCTGAATCCTTGAAGTAGAAGTATTCCAACTCGGGACCGACATAATAGGTATAACCAAGGTCCGCTGCCCGTTTCAGGTTTCGCTTCAGGACATTCCTGGGGTCACCTTCATAAGCCTCCCCTTCCGGTGTCAGGATATCGCAGAACATCCGTGCCACCGCAGCATGATCCTGCGGCATCCAGGGGAGCAGCGTGAAGGTATCAGGGTCAGGAAGGGCAATCATATCGCTCTCATCAATGCGGCAGAAGCCCTCAATTGATGAGCCGTCAATCCCGATGCCGTCAGTCAGAGCGCCCTCCAGTTCGTTGATGTCAATCGCCAGGTTCTTCAGGAAACCCAGAATATCCGTGAACCAGAGCCAGATAAACTTGACATCATGCTCCCGCGCCATTTTCAGGACGTATGCCTTGCGCTCATCCAGGGTCTTCCCGATTATTTTCTCCTTGCTCTCAGCCATTTCCGTTTTTCCTCCTTGTATCTTTTTATAATTTATCCCTTGAGATTTAGATCGCATTATTATCCCGGTCACCCGTCCTGATACGGGCAGCGCTCAGAACAGGCAAAACAAACACCTTGCCGTCTCCCGGCTCACCGGTGCGTGCGGTTCTGATAATGGCGCTTGTAATACCGGGCGCATCATCATCAATCACCACGATCTCAATCTTTATTTTGGGCACAAAATCAACCTCGTATTTCATCCCGCGCCACTGCTGTGTCTGTCCGCCCTGTTTCCCGTAGCCACTGACTTCGCTTATTGTCATCCCGGGATATCCGAGCTTTTCAAGTTCTTCCCTCACCGCTGCCAGTTGCTCCGAGCGGATGATCGCTTCAATCTTTTTCATCGCTTCACCCTCCCTCCAGTTAAATCATTCACCTTACGGTCTTCTCCGCCAATCTCGGTGCGGGCACACGATGTCTATCAGGATTTATCTCTGAATTAAGATGAAACTCCGGATACGCCACCGAACCATGCTCCCCGATGTCCAGCCCTTTCAGTTCTTCTTCCGCGCTAACCCTCAAGCCAACGGTATGCTTTATCGTCCAGAAAAGCACAAATGTTGACGCCAGCACCCAGAGAGCAACACAAACAGCACCAAAAGCCTGCGCGCCAAGCTGGCTAAAACCACCACCGAAAAGAAGCCCTCTTGTTTCATGGAAAAGACCAACCGATAAGGTTCCCCAGACACCGTTAAAGAGGTGCACCGGTATCGCCCCAACCGGGTCGTCCACATGAATCTTATCGAGGAAGGACACCGCCCAGGTCATGATAGCACCACCAGCGGCACCAATCATAATCGCACTGCTCATGGAGACATAAGCACAGGGTGCGGTAATGGCGACAAGACCGGCCAGCACTCCGTTTGTGGTCAGACCCAGGTCCCACTTGCCGGTGCTGATTCGTGACAGGACCAGCGAGACGATCGCGGCCGCCGCCGCGGCGGCGTTCGTGTTCACGGCGACCCTGGCGTTAAGCCCGACCTGCATCCCGGAGAGCGAACTACCGGGGTTGAAGCCAAACCAACCCAACCACAGTATCCAGAGGCCGATATTTGCCAGTACCAGGCTGTGCCCCACAATGGCGTTAGCCGAACCATCCTTGTTGTATTTGCCGAGACGCGGGCCCAGCATCATGGTACCAACAAGGGCCGCCCACCCCCCAACACTATGGACGACGCTTGAGCCGGCATAATCAAGCATCCCGAGCCTAGCAAGGTACCCGTTGCCCCATATCCAGTGTCCGACAACCGGGTAGATAAAGGCAGTTAAAATTACACTGCAGATAAGATAAGCAGTGAACTTTGTCCGTTCCGCGACGCCGCCGGCGACAATGGTTGCTGCTGCCCCGGCAAAGCAGAGCTGGAAGAACCAGTAAGCCATCGTCGGCACACCGGAGGTAGTCTCCGGGATACCCTTCAGAAACATGAACGTGGTGCCGAAGAAGATATTGCCGGCGCCGTACATCAGGGCATAACCAACCGCCCAGAACGCAATGGAGGCAATGCAGAAATCCAGGATATTCTTGACCATGATGTTGGTCACATTCTTCACACGAATCAGCCCCGCCTCAAGCATGCCAAATCCGAGCTGCATAAAAAAGACCAGAAAGCCCGTAAATAGAACCCACATGGTATTTACAGACATCACGATCTCCGCAACAGACACTTCCATTTGATTCATCCCCTCTCTTTTGAAACATCCGGCTAAGTTGAATAGTAAGTATGATAACCGGCGCGTGTTTCAAGAAGATTGCGGATGTATGAAGAGTATATTACATCTTTGTTAAATCCATGTTACGGGGCATTTTTACATTTTCATAGCCAGACGCCCGAATACTGGCGCAGACATTTTACATTTTCACAGCCAGACATCAGGACACCAGCGCAGGCATTGTACATCTCTCAAGACACTGCATTTCGGGGGGAATTCTGCAAACCAACCGGAAACTGGTTTTTCAGTGCTGTGTATGGAACTTTCACGGTCACAGGATGCCGGGTTGCCGGATGATTTTCAGGGCAATCAACGACGCTACGTCTGAGCACCAACGCGGAATCGGTAGCCGATGTTTCTCACGGTCTCAATATAGGAATGACCATTTTTTTCAATCTTGCTCCGCAGCCTTCTGATGTGGACGTCAATCGTCCGGTCACCGCCGTAATAATCATACCCCCACACCCTGTCCATCAGTGTTTCACGGGTAAAGACCTGCCCCCTGTTGCTCATCAGAAAACGCAGCAGCTCGTATTCGCGATAGGTAAGCTCCACCCTCTTGCCCGCTAAAGAGACCTCGTATCCTGCCAGGTCCATGACCAGGTCATCACAGACCAGCCTGCCCTTTTCCTTCCCGTTAGCCTCCCGCAGCAGCCTTCTTACCCTTAAAACCAGCTCTTTTTCATCACAGGGCATAACAATAAAATCATCACACGGTATTTCAGGCGAAAGCCCGCCGAGCGCCTCTTGTGTTACCATGACCATTACGGGTAAAGATGCCATCTCCTTGATGCGCCCGGGAAGGTCCAGCACAGAGAAGGAACCTGTCTCCGTCACCGCCACCAGAACTATCTCAGGTGAGTTCCCGCTTATTTGCGCTTCTGTCTCCGCTCCAGTCGCAAAGACAACCGCGTAACCTGCATGGGAAAGCCCTGCGGCAAGTTTCTCCGGTTCCTTCCCTTTTTCCGCAACGATCAGTATTCCTGACACGATTGACCATACCTCACAGATTTTACCTGCTACCGGAAACAGATTCCCGATACCGACAAGAGAACCTGCCCCGTCTTCCGATAAGAAGCTTTCCTGATGACTTGTAACCCGATCGCAAATTTCTTGAATTTATCAGACCCACTGGTATAGTCCGTAAAAAAAAGAAGGACAATCCGGACGGTCATTGCGAGCCCTCACGCTACGCTCAGGGTAAACTACGCGAAGCAATCCGTAAAATCCGGGCGTGGCGGGCGGATTGCTTCGCCGCTATCGCTCCTCGCAATGACAGAATTGATGTTTGCGATTGCTTCGTGGCGATCGCTCCTCACGATGACAGTGCGATAGATTTCTTCATTTCTCAGGTTTATCATGCTCACCCATCTAAAAATACTTGCGCATCGCCTGTAAGCAAGCATACAGGTGTTTCGACGGGTATCCTGCAACTTGTCTCTTATCGCCTTGACCCGCGCCGCTTAGTATGCGTAGAGACGCCCGTACGGTCTCAGGTACCTGGGGTAGAGCTTGATGAAATCCCCCGCTGTTATTTTAGCAGAATCGCCACCAAAATATGAGGTAAATTCAGAGATATATTTGTTCAGGATGACATGATCCTGTTCTTCCATCTTGCCCTTTCCGACCTCTTTCCCCAGCTGGTAGTCAGCAATATTTCCCCTGATGTAGATCACGCCGCCGTGCATCCCCGTGCCGACAAACCTTGCCCGGTGGCTCTCCCCCTTCTTCAGGGTCAGCCCCAGGAGAATAAGAATGCCACCTGCCATGTACTCACCACAGAAGTCCTGCGCGGTACCGCCAACCACAACGATGGGTTTTTTCTCGTGATACTCCTTCATGTGGATGCCTGCCCGGTAGCCAACATCTTCTTTAATGAAGATTTTACCCCCTCTTGCCGAGAGGCCGACGATGTCCCCGGCGTGTCCGTGGATAATAATCGCGCCCTCATTCATGGTATTCCCGCAGCCATCCTGAGCATTGCCGTGAACTGTAATCTCCGGCCCGTTCATGAATGCCCCCAGGTCATTGCCCGGCGTGCCGGTAACATCGATTGATACCGGCTGATTCAGGTTGGTGCCGAGATACCTTTGCCCGCAAACATGATTAAGCTCAATCTGGCGGACACCACTCTGAACAAGTTCCCTGAGATGTCTGTTGAGATCCCGGTAATAGATGC
>JBDRFO010000020.1:0-5558 GCA_043818655.1 Chloroflexota bacterium | reverse complement strand
AGCATATCAGGATGGCAGGGATGCCAGAATCAGCCTTGGCAACTACTTTCGGTTCTACAACACCGAGCGTCCCCACCAGAGCCATGGTTACCGGACACCAGCTGAAGTATACTGTACAACCATGGTAGAAGCGACTAATGGGAGTGTGGTAGAATCCTTAACATCAGACCCATTGAGGATAGCGGGACCCGACCTTAACATTGCCCCTACCCTGTCCTAACGATGGGGTCCACCTCAATTAGCTCCTTCAGTTCTCTTATGAGTCTGAAGTGCTGTTGATTTCTGGAGGTTGATTCATTTGCTATTGTCCTGGAAGAGTAAGCAATAAAATGGAATGGGATTGCTCTACCGTGATAAGGATAAGCCAGTGGAAGGATTTAAAAACCTGGCTTACCACCTTCTAGCTTACCCACATAACGTATCTTTTTGGCCTGAGGTCTTTCAATGTTAGTGGGGTCGGCTATCACGAAGGGTGACTGCTCATAATAAAGACGGTTAAGTAGCTCTAAGGGTTCATTTTTATCAAGAAATCTCTGGATGGTTTTATAATTGGTTTCCGGTTTCCCTTTCATTGTATTGGATATTTCCGAGATTCTTGACGAATGAGCGTCCAAAATGCCCTTGAGTATAAGAGAAGCTTTATTTGCTTCTTTGGGTTGATCAAAAAGCTCATTAGTGAAATTCTGCATGTCGGATTGCCTGATTATCTCTCTACCCATCAACACCACCTCTTGTAATAATCTTATAAGAGTATCATTTGTCCCAACTTATGTCCCAAGGTCAGATACCTGTATTGCGGTCAATCTTTTAACATGATATTATCCAGAACCGGGGATTGCATCAACAAGTTGTGCCCGCATAATTTCTTTCGGTACCGATGCCGGATGGACAGGAGGAAGTAATGGAATCAAGAATACAGAACAGGGCGGTGTTAACCTCGCATGGGAATATCCGGGGAAGAGAAGCTGTGCTTGACATCATGGGGGCAGGATTGCAGGCATCCGACCCGTATGACAATACGCGCAGGCTGATTCATCTTGAGAACAACCGGCTGGTTATCAGCGGCAAGGAGTTCGAGCCGAAAAACGACCCCGCATCGGGTGATGAGGTAATTGATCTTTCCCAAATAAAGCATATTTATGTGATCGGTGCGGCGAAAGGCGTGCAAAGGCTTGCCCGGGCGATTGAGGATGTCCTGGGAGATAGGCTTACTGGCGGTCATGTCATTGACAAAAAAGGACATCCGGTAATTCTGGATAGGATCGGTGTCACGCTCGGTGCTCATCCGGTACCGGATGAGGACTGTGTTGCGGGATGTCAAAAAATCCTGGAGATTGCGAGAAATCTCACGGCGAACGACCTGGTTTTCACCTGTGTGGGTAGTGGTGTTTCGTCACTGCTTACCCTGCCGGTGCCGGGGGTGAGCCTTGAGGATGTGCGCCAGATGACCTATCTGATGCAAATTGAGCGGGGTGCCCCGACAGGAGACCTGAACGCAATCAGAAATCATCTTGATATGCTGAAAGGAGGGAAAATCTCCCGCTACATCAGCCCCGCAAGAGCGATTCATCTTGTTGCCGATGACCCCAGCAGCTACGAGAACCTGATGGTTAACAATTCATATTTACACACACTTCCGGACCGGGCGGCGTATACCTACCAAACGGCGATTGATAACCTCAAGAAATGGCAGGCATGGGATGTTGTTCCTGAGTCGGTGAGAGCGTTTCTGGAAAAGGCTGACCCTGCATATCAGACGGTCAAGGCAGGGGAATACCAGAAAATGTCCTTCCGCATTTTTGGCCTGGTACCGGGGTACCGGAAAACGGCGAAACTACCGCCGGCAATCAAGAGGGCACGGGAGCTGGGTTTCAAGCCGGTTATCCTGGCGGAGACGACGTTAAGCGTTGAAGCAATGCACGCAGGCCGGTATATCGCCTCAATTGCCAGGACAATAGAGCGGATCGGGCAGCCGCTGGAGCCTCCATGTGTCCTGTTCAGCAGTGGGGAGATGATTGTTACCGTGGGCAAGGAGACTGGAATCGGTGGGCGCAACCAGGAATTCGCTCTCTCTGCCGCCCAGGGAATCGCCGGCAGCAGGAATATCGTCATCGCCTCGGTGGATACTGACGGTACCGATGGCCCAGGTACCCAGTTCAACAGGGGTGACGCAAATATTCCCTGTTTGGCTGGCGGCGTCGTTGACGGAGAGACGGTTGCAGAGGCAAAAAAGGCTGGTGTTGATATCTCTGAGGCGATCAAAAGACACAACACCACACCGGCACTCTGGAAGATCAATAGCGGCATTGTCATGACACCGAATATCAGTCTGCTTGATTTTACCATCGCACTCGTGTTGGGCAAGGGTTAGCATTTAATTCATGTTCTTAAATGTTCTGGCGATGGGGTAGGCGGATGAAATACACCCTGCCCGTAATCCGGCTGCCATCCGGAGACTTCAGGATATGGAGATAAGACAAATTACCTGCGCACATTCAGAAAAACAGTTCCAGGATAGCTTGTGAAACCTGCTTCGACTGTCATCAGGGTTCATGGGAAAGACAAAGGTGCCTGTTGACAGATGCCATGCCGCGCTTTCATAATTGTGCTCACTCAGTTGCTAGGCGCGAAACCAGATGCGAGGTCGGGTCATATCAGGGATGGTTCGGGTTGATGATGGGTGGCAAGCTGGTTTTTACCATTTTGTCTTCATGCGAAAAGAACCAAGATAATTAAAATGTCCGGGAGCGGTTTAGGTTTAAGATGAATGTGTATGTGGTATTACCCCTCATCACCGCCATCACCTGCATCATTATCATCGGCATTGTTGTGACACGCTCCGCGACGGCGGTGTACAGGGTCTTTGTCTCTTACCTGGTGGCACTCATGATGTGGGGTATTTGCTCCTTTATCTTGAGATCTGATTTTTTCCCGAATCAGATAACCTTATGGTACGGATGCTACCTTGTGGCAGCATCCGCGACAGGTATCCTCTTTTACCATTTCATCCGTACTTTCCTCGGCAAACCGGCAGGGATAGTCACATATCTCGGATACGTCGGGCTTGCCGGTCTGGTCATCTTTATCAGCATGGGCGCTGTGTTAAAGGCTCCTGATGTTGTCAACGGCGCCCTGTATTACAACAATGGTTTCCTGTTTTATCTGTCCGGACTTATTCACATCGCGTACCTGGGGATGGCGATGTTTTCCCTGGTATGGGCATTTAAAAGAGCCGGCGATCCCTATGTCAGAAACAGAATTGGCTACCTGCTGGCGGCGATTCCCATCCTGATGTTATATATGGGGATTAATTGTATCCCCGTTCTGGGAAAATACGTTATTGATGGTATCGGTCATGTTTTCAATGCCCTGATTATCAGCTACGCTATCTTAAAACCGCGCCAGGCTGAAATCATATTTGTGATTCGCAGGGTACTGACCTATCTTCTGATAGTTGTTTTTATTTGCGGCTCTTTTACCAGTTTGATGTATCTGGTTTACCGGTTTTTGACGAACCTGACGTTTTACAGTATTGCCCTGCTTCTCTCCAGCTCTGCTCTTTTATTGGCGCTTGCAGCGCGCCCGTTAAGGCTTGTTATTCAGGAAAGAGTGGATAGGGTCTTTTTTGGGGGGATGCATCGTTACCGGGAAGAGTTGCTTAATTTCGCCGGGACAATCGGCAATATTCTTGACCTTGATGAACTTGCTTCCGAGATACTGCCCAAGATGAGCAAGGCGCTCCTGATCCGGCAGGTGAGGCTGCTTGTTGAGGATGATGAGGGTGATCTGACTGTTCAGTTCAGTTACCCGAAAATGGAGGAGGAATCAGGGAACGGTCTTCGATTTAGCACGAATAGCCCGGTAGTAATCTGGCTGGGGAAAGAAAGCTACCCCCTTGAGGTGAGAAGAATTGACGGTATCCTGGAATTTAATAATTTGTCGGTGCCGGAAAAGGAACAGATAAATACAGACGGGCTGGATTTATTGTGTCCCATCAAGAGCCGGGGTAAACTGGTTGGTATCCTGGCGCTCGGGGAGAAGCAATCGGGCAATCCCTATACCTACCAGGATATCCAGCTGATCATGAGCATGACCGGGCAGGTCGGTCTGATGATCGAGAATGCCCGGCTTTATTCACGGGCGCTCTCCCTGGCCATCACTGACGGGCTGACCGGGTTGTATAATCACCGTCACCTCCACAAGATCATGGATCAAGAAATAGCCCGGTGTTCTCGCTATAATGCTGTGTTTTCTTTAATCATCCTGGATATGGACCTTTTCAAGGCTTATAACGATACCTTCGGGCATCTGGCAGGGGATAAGTGTTTGCGGGAGGTTGGGGAATGTATTTTAAAGTCAATTCGCACTGCGGACACGGCTTTCCGTTATGGGGGTGAGGAGTTTGCCGTTATCCTGCCGGAGACGCGAATTGAAAATGCTTACATTGTGGCGGAGCGTATTCGGAAGGAAATCGAGCAGAGACAAAGCCCCGGGGAAATGTCGGCAACGGCCAGTCTGGGCATCGCCAGCTGGCCTCTTGATGGCGTCACAAAGGAAGAAGTCATTGCCCGTGCTGATGCGGCACTATACCTGGCAAAGCAAACCGGAAGAAATAAGACCTGCTTGTCTGCTGAGGTGGTAGGAAGAGACCAGTTTGCAGATGCTCAGGATGAAGGTAAGGCAAAAACAGCAAATACAGGGTATGCTCTGGTTGCAGCGATTGAAGCCAAAGACCATTATACATACGGGCATTCCAAGAAAGTCAGCGACTATTCCATCGCGATCGGTGAGGCGCTGGGTCTGACCCCGAATAACATCGCGGTAATTCGTACTGCCGGTTTGCTGCACGATGTTGGTAAGATTGGCATTCCTGATTCAGCGCTGAAGAAGAATGGTCCTTTGACGGATGAAGAGTGGAAGGTGGTTAAGCTGCACCCCAAGAGTGGCGTCGAGATTGTGCGACAGATTGTCGAGTTAAACCCCTGTCTCCCGGCTATCCTGCACCATCATGAACACCTGAATGGTAAAGGTTATCCTCACGGGCTGAAAGGTAAGAATATTCCCCTCGAGTCCCGTATTCTAGCCATCGCTGACGCTTACGATGCATTGACCTCCGCGCGGTCATACCGCAAACACCCATTATCATCGGAAGAGGCTTTTGATGAGCTGAGACGCTGTTCTGGAACTCAATTCGATCCAACACTGGTGAAAATCTTCTCCAGGATCGTGACATCAAATCCATCACTGGTGCAAAGATAAACCATCTTCTTTCTCGCCTGCAGGGGGACTTCTTACTCAGTGTATGAATTCACGAGCTATCCGAAAACTGGTTTCCCCGCATCCGGGCATGTCATGTGCTCTATCTTGGGATAATGAGTTTCTGGATGACTTCTATGTTTTTACCGCAGAGATGGACATTGAAGAATGTATCGCCAGGGGGTAAAATATGACATTAACAGATGTCTGTGTTTTCCTGGTAACAGGCTAGAAGGACTAGAAGCTGTCTCAAAAATACTGATGTGAGGGTAAATTTCATTCAGTTAAGTGGCTAAAAACTA
>JBDRFO010000019.1:0-12061 GCA_043818655.1 Chloroflexota bacterium | reverse complement strand
GTTCTCTTGACTCAAGAACACAGATACAATAGAATTCGCACATGTTAAGTCAGGAAAATACTTGATGCTTAGTAACATTGAGCGTTACAAACAGGCACGTGAATTACAACGTGACTTGGTAGCTCAACTATTTCAGAGGCTCAACTTTTTTCTTTTAGCGACTACTTTTATCATCTCGGCTCTAGCAGCTATTCTTGCATCTCCTGTTTTCTTTGGACATGATACTGATGGCAGATTGATTTTACTATCTCACTTCATTTGCGGAGCTGGTTACTATATTGCCTTCTTTTTTACATTCATAAACTATTTAAATGCGAGATTACTAAAGAAGTTATCAAAATACTTAGATGAAAAAGAAAAAACAGGAACACGCCTGCCTGTACTAAAGGAAATACTTGCTAAGGTTGTTGAAAAGACCTGTATTCTTAAACAAATCTCATATTTTTTCTGTGATTCTCGTGATGTTGTATTCTATCCATTTCGTAACCGCATACACTGGCCGCCATATACATGGTTTTTACCACTGTTTTTTTGGGTTTTTTGGTTTCTTATTTGGCTATTTGTTTTACCAGAACCAACGTATGGAATCCGTTGTACTCTTGTTGGCTATCTTCCAGATTTCATTAGAACTCATTATACTCCGTTCTTTTTTGGTATAGTCTTACCAATATTAATTGTTGGTTTGCTGAAGTTCATTCACTGGTTTCTTGATCCGTAACCTTGCCAAGCCTCACCATGCGGTCAAAGAGCTAGCGCGGCACTTTACCCCAGTGAAGGGGCAGGCAAGTAATGCCGCTTCTTCCTGCTGTCACCGACAGACTCAGCTATGACCCTCAGCTACTACAGTTTCCGGAATTACAGCTGGAGCAGGAATTGCTGGTATAGGCAGGGGTCAGCCCGTGCTCATCCCTGGAGATGGAGCAGAACGTAGAAAGAATCCGCCTGGCGCTGCTCTGGCAGCGGGGGCAGGTAGCATCCTCACTTGCCTGTCTCACAGGGCGAAACAGCTCAAATTTTTCGTGACAACCGGGGCAGCGATATTCGTATAGCGGCATATCTTTTTTCCTTTGTACCAACTTCCCGTGACCTTACGGTTGGGGAATTCAAGTAAGTTACCTTGAAGTTTAGCCTCTCCCGGCATCGGCGTCAAGTTTTGTATTTGGGGGTCTGCTGCAATCGGATAAAGAAGCAATCTTTTGCCGGTGCGGGGGTTGAAAAAACCGGTACTGAGAAAACAAAAAAAGAGTTTTCCTTTCTGGCGGTGAGCATGTAAAATAATATCCGTATGCGTACAAGCGATCCAAAAACTGTTTTTCTCACCCTGAGCAGGGAATATGCCCCATCTCAGGATACCGAGTTTCGAGATGAATTCTAAAAATGTAATTCTCAGGGTAATTGGTGTGATTCATAAGGGGATTTTTATCCTCTCCATCCCCATCCTCTGCATCTCTATGGCGATTGGCTGGGAGATAACAACACCTCAGGTTTATACCTACGGTTTTGATAAATACGAGGTGAGTAAAGCGACTGACCTTTCCCGCAACGAGCTGGCAGAAATTGCGGATGATTTTGCCGGGTACTTCAAATCATCCGCAGAGGATATTGATATTACCATCATGGTTGACGGCGCACCGGCTCCCCTTTTTACAGCGGAGGAGACCATCCATTTCCGTGACGTCAAGGGACTGGTACACCTGAACCGGAACCTCATGCTGGCAGCTCTTGGCTATATTCTGCTGAGCGTCGTCTGGTTGTGGCGCAAAGACCTGGGGCAGGCGGGGATGCTCTTTATGACCGGTGCCGGGTTTACCCTGGCGCTCCTGCTGGTGCTGGTTCTTGTCGGAATCGTCAACTTTGACCGGCTCTTTCTCCTGTTCCATACCACCAGTTTCCGCAATGACTTCTGGTCAGCCCCCGGGTACATGCTGCAGCTCTTCCCGATGGGTTTCTGGTACGACATGGCTCTGATGACAGTACTGGTCAGTTCCATGCTGGCGCTGGCTTTCGGTGGTCTGGGCTTTGGCCTGATGAAGTTTGCCCTGAAGAGGGGTGCATCCCACTCTCTCCACCTTGATACGGCTAATCGTAGGTGACGACCGATGTCGTGTGCTTGTTAATGTAATCCCAGTCGTACGTGACACCAAGCCCCGGGCCCTCTGGCACCGAAACGCAACCGTTCCGGTCAATTGCGTCCAGGCCGTCTTTGTAGTCGCACTTATAAAAGGGTAAAGAAGTTGCGGGAACCCTGGGATGAACTAGCGCCATCTCGTAGTAGTTGCTGTTGCGGATGGCTGACATCAGGTGGCGCTGGGCGGGGCCTGCCTTGTGCAGCTCGATGTCCAGCCCGAAGCCTTCCGCAGCATGGGCAATCTTGAGCACGCCGGTGATGCCGCCATCGAAGTCAACGTCGCCGCGTACGAAGTCGGAGCCGTCAGCCACGATAAAGTCCACGTGAGACTCCAGACCGCGCACGTGCTCCATCTGGAGTAATGGTGTCCTGACCAGCTGCCGCAGCTTGCGGTGGGCAAAGGCGGAAATGCCGCCGTCCATAAAGGGATCTTCCCACCAGAAGAAGTGCTCCTCGTCGCATGACCATCCCAGTTTCAGGGCATCGCCGAAGGTCTGGAGGGTGCGGTAGGCATCAACCATCAGGTCCATTTTCCCGCCGACCTGCCTGGCGATGGCGTGGTTGGTGGCGATCCACTCTTCAACACGGGTATTTGGCCAGGGGTGCGTCTTAAATCCCAAATAGCCCAGTTCCAGACACTGCTCCGCAAACTCGGCGAATGCCTCCGGGCAATCAAGGCCGCCGGGCTGGCGGTCTGCCAGGTAGGTGCTGGCGTAGGTAGGAAGACTGGTGCGGTAGCCGCCCAGAAGCTCGGATACCGGGGCGTCGTAGTACTTACCCGCCAAGTCCCAGAGCGCCATATCCACCTGACCCACTGCCATGCGGACGGATGGTTGCAGGGCATACTTGGCGTCATTGTAGACCGCCTCCCGGTCCATGGCGCTGCGTCCGATAAGGGAACGGAGAAATGCGGCCAGCGTTGCGTACTCGCTGGCACTGCCACCCAGGCGCTCCCCGGTGACCCCAGCATCGGTGAAGATACGGAGCATATTTACCCGGCGCATCATGACGGAACCCGGCTGGTAGAAAGGAATCAGGAGCTTCGGCTCCGGGGCAACGTCTTTCGTCTGGTACTCGAACTGGCGCACCTCTATCCCGGTAATCTTTGGCCTGTCTTTCACGGTCTCCCCTCCCTTTTTACATTTTTCGCTAATGATACTACCGGTCATCCGGGTAAGTAAACAATTATATATTGACGGCTTCTGTCAAATAACATTTGATAAAACCGGGTTTTCCCCGTCTCTTAGCGGCTGCCCGGCGGGCGTTTCCCCGCCGCGGGGGTAAAGTTCGGTTGTGTCATCCGGTAGTTATGTTTTTCCAGGTAGCTCCCCATCAGGCTGGAGCTAAGGAGAATCAGGGGCAGCGAGACAAGAAACCGGATCGCGGTAAACTTGAATCCCAGGAAAGAGGCTTCAAAAAGCGCCATGGGAATGCGGCACACCGCGGCAGCACTCACCAGGGTAAGAATGACACCGAGCCGGGCACCCTTGTTGTAGAGCGTCCAGGCAACAGGAAAGGCAACGTAAAGCCCACCGACGGTGGTGCCGGCAAGAAGGATTGCCCACAGGTATCCCTTCAACCCGGAGCTGACGCCGAAGTGTCGCTCCACGGTCTCCCTCCTGACCCACACCTCAAAAAGCCCGATGAGCACAAAAGCAAAGGGCAGGATAGAGAGCATGGTCAGGGCAAACGAGGCAAAGTTGAGGCTTATTTCCTTGCCGGGACGAAAGTCCGTAAGCCAGGAAATAAGCAGGAACACGGCGTAAGCCCCGATGAAAATGGGCGTCTTTCTTTTCATCAGAAAATCTCCCCGAAGAAAACACCGGTCATGAAGGCAACGGCGAGCGCAATCAGGAAGCTCGTGATGTTCCTGATAATGGTTACCTTTGCGCCGAAGTATGCCCGCTCCACCGGGTAGGTAAGCACCCCGACCATCATCAGGGTGGTGGTAAACGCCGAGATGACCATGTAGGGAACACCGCTGGCAAGGAGGATACCGGCAAGGGGAAAAGCGATGAAACCGGGAAGGATGGTGACCGAACCCAGCATCGTGGCAAAAAGAACCGCCAGGAACCGGTTTTCGTTTACCAGGTAGGTGGTGATAAGCTCGTCCGAGACAAGATAGAGAACAACAGAAACAAGAAAGAGGATGGTGATAAACTGCGGCAGGATCGCACCCAGTCTCTTAACAGCCAGTTTCAGTGCCTGCACCGTCTTCTGGCGGCTGGCGGCAAGCGAGCCGAGGAGTGCAATCCCGGTGAGGATCCAGAGAAAATACATCTCTTTCATGGCATTATGCTAACGCGTATCCTTTCTGAAAATGATGACAGCTCATCCGGAAACTCACTCTCTGAGGTTAGCATTACTCGACAGCCAGCTTCAGATTCCGACTTTCTGGATGACTTCTAGCGCGATGTGTAACTATTTTTAGATGGTTAGATATAATACACCTTGAGAAATAAAGAAACCTATCGCCCTGTCATTGCGAGGAGCGGTAGCGACGAAGCAATCCGCCCACTTGCTTGGATTTTACGGATTGCTTCGCTAACGCTCGCAATGACAGACCAAGTTATCTCTCCCTTTTTAGAATTCATTCAGATTAGGAGTGACGCATCTGAACACAAATCTTAAAGCTACCCCCCCCTTGTTCTCCCACACGTAAAAAACTGTCTCCGACTGCATTATTTAGACCCTCAGGGGGAGGGTTCTGTTGTGCGCCTTGACGGCAATAACCCAGAAAATAACCGTAAAAATAATCAGCACGAGAAAGTCCAGCGCGACTGGAAAATAGTTTTCCCCGCCCGTCGCGAACCGGGCGATATCGGTGAAGTAGGTCAGCGGGGAGACCAGCGCAATCACACGGGCTGCCTGCGGCAGTTTGCTGAGCGGGACGAAAACGCCGCTGATGAACATCAGGGGAAACTTGAGCATGGTGCTCAGCATCTGGGTGTACTGCGGGCTGCTGACGGGGGGGATGGACATCAGGAGTGCCATGGTGGCAAAGCAAAATGAGCCGATGAGAATGGCAGCCACCAGGGCAAGAGGGTTGACGATTGCCGCCCCGAAGGCAAGGGCAATCAGAATGGGCACGATGGAGATGATTATACCGACCATGGCTGATGCCAGCATATCGCCAAAAAGGATTGTCCAGATGGCAACCGGGCATGAGATCAGCCTCTCCAGCGTCCGCTGCCCCGTCTCCCAGGGAAACGCCACCGGTGCAATGGCAGAGCAGGTGAAAAACACCGAGACTGCGATGAGTCCGGGCATGAGCGTGCCGATCGGCATCTGCCTGCCGAAGGCGAAGGAGAGAAACATGAAGCCGGGCCAGAGCACGCCCATGAGCACCACCGGCCCCCGTGAGTAGTAAACCAGGACATCTTTGCGTACAATGGCAAAAGAGCGCCTGATCTGGTCAAACAACCCGAAACGGCTAGTCATGTTTTGCCTCCTGTGTTAGCCTGACAAAAGCATCCTCAAGGGAGGGAGGACGAATACTCAGACTGACTATTTTCAGGGCGTGTGCCCGGGTATAGTCAACAAGCGAAGCCATGACGCGCGGTGTGTCCTCCGTGTGCAGCCGGAACCGGTTGTTTTCAGTATCCGGTGCCGCCTCATCACCCGGTAACTGTCCGGACGATGATATTTTCCTGATTCTCTCCTGCAGCATTTTCATCTTTTCGGGGTCAGGAGAGCCACCCCCCTCACGCAGTATCTCCCGTCCCATTATCTGATCGGGAGGCTGCATCGTACCGGCATTGCTGCCGGCACCCCTGCCGCCCCGCCCGCCAGGCCCCTTCATTGCTGCCGCCGCTCTCATCCGCTCGGCAGCCACAATTGCCGTGGATGTTTCAACCTTGCTCACACCATCCAGCCCGGACAGCGCTTCGATGGTCACCGGCCGATCGAAGCTGACATCGATCAGTGACGTCCTGCCGCCGATGATGCTCAGTTTCTGCGGCGTGTCGATTGCGACCAGGTTACCGTGGTTGATGATGGCGACCCGGTCGCAAAGCTCGGCGGCTTCATCCATGTTATGCGTTGTCAGGAAGATGGTCTTGCCCTCTTTCCTGAGGTTGCCAAGCAGGCTGCGGATGAACCGGGCGCTCTGCACATCAAGTCCGCTGGTCGGCTCGTCCAGGAAAATAATCTGCGGGTCACTCAAAAGCGCCATACTGAGGATAAGGCGTTTTCTCATCCCCATGGAGTAGGTCTTCACCTTGCTGTCCCTGCGCTCAAAAAGCCCCAGCTCCTTCAGAAGTTTTTCTGCCCAGTCCTTTGCCGTCTTACGGTTGGTGCGGTAGATTTCCGCCATCAGCATCAGATTGCCCCAGCCGGAGAGGTCCATGTAGGCGTTTGCCTGCTCCGGGACAACCCCGGAGAGCTGCTTGGCAGGCAGGCTGCCTGCCGGGTATCCCATTACCTGTGCTTCGCCCTCATCTTTCCGGATAATCCCGGTGAGCATGCGTATCGTGGTGGTCTTGCCCGCACCGTTAGGCCCCAGAAAGCCGAAGAATTCGCCTTTCCTTACCTCAAACGTGATGTGGTCAACGGCAAGTATCTGCCCGTAGCGCTTGGTGAGATTAATAACCGCAACCGCGGGACTGCTTTCCAAGTTTTTTCTCCTTTCTTCACTGAGTTGAAGAAATACCCGGGTAAGCCGGAAAATTTACCGGAGGCCAGAAACCCGCTTTCCCGAATCTGGTCAGATAACATGCTCTATCACAGGGTAATGAGTTCCGGATGACTGCGATGCGGGTTTCTGGCCTCCGGTGCTTCCTGAGTTCTGCGACGTATCCCTCAGGCTTTATGGTTCCAGTGTGGTGCTGTTTGCCGCCGTGCCGCCCTGCTTGAGTTCGGTGATGCGTTCTTCAACCGCTGTTGCCTCGGCACGGAGATTCTTGAGGTACTCTTCAAGCCTGGCAATGACCTCTTCCCTGCTGATGAAGCGGCGGTGTCCGAAAGGACCAAAATTACCTCTCATCCCGGGCCTACCGCCCTGATGATGCATGCCACCTTCGTGTCTCATGCCGCCCTCATGGTGATGTCCTTCACCGTGCCCTCCGCAGCCACAGCCACCCGCGTGATGCCTTTCACCCTCTTCTCCGTGGCGGTGGCATCCACACATGCGTGCACCTCCCCCGTGTTCCATTCTTTCCTCTCTGTGACCATGCTGCCTGCAACCGCAATGTTGCTCCTGATACATCTTGCTGCCTCCTGTATAAGTATTTACTAATATACTTAATTATAGGCAGGACTTTGCTGTTTGTCAACGGGTGAGAGAAAATATTTTACAGGCGATACAATAACTATTTTTTGTTGCGGAACTTAAACGATACTTTGTCCCGCAATACCAAGTTTTGAGACGGTTTTTACGATATCCGGCGGGCTTCGCGGGTTGGGCGATGGTGTGAGCCGCACGTATCTTCGTCTGTCTCCGGCATTTCCAGAGCGGATGATAAAAGGCTCTGGCAGTGGGCGAGCGCTTCCCGGTTGATGAGATAGTGAATGCGGTAGCCGCGTCGCCAGCCCTTGACCAGTCCCACTGACCGCAGCACCCGGAGATGCTGGGAGATAGCCGACTGCGTTACTCCGAGGAGTGCCGCGAGGGCATTGACACAGCGGCACCCCGGCGGTGTCTGGTGACAGAGCAGTTTCAGCAACCTCAGCCTGGTGGAGTCGGCAAGGGCGGCAAACACCGCTACCTGCTCAATGGTCTTATCCTGTCTTTCTTCTTCCATATGGTGCTTTATCCTGGAGGTCATCCAGAAACTCAGCATCCTGAGATGGGGCACATCACCTGCCCATCTTCAGAAAAACGGCTTCCGGATCGCCTTGACCTCTTTGTGTGAATTATAGCACAGTATTCTTCAGGCATGGTAAGGAAATGCCCCACCTGTTTCTGCCGTTTTTGGTTGGTTTCAAGTGTCATCCTGAGAAGTCAAGCGACGAAGCATTGACAAACATCCATACTGTCATTGCGAGCCCTCACGCTACGCTCAGGGTAAACTACGCGAAGCAATCCGTCCACTTGCCCGGATTTTACGGATTGTTTCGTTGCTGCCGCTCCTCGCGATGACAGTGCGATGGATTTCTTCATTTCTCAGGTTGTCTTATGTCTCACAATCCAAAAATACCTGCACATCGTGTTAGCAACTATTATGTAGTCGTAAGCAAAGGAACATTGTGTTGAAGGGTCTTGTCTCTTTATTATATAATGCAATACCAGTTTGTGGTTTTCATGTTCTGTCGGAACAGGTGGCTTTAAGAGTAATTATGTGAGTGAGTGTGGAATGAGCGGACTTTCTGATTCCTTTCAGCGCCGGATAAATTACCTGAGAATATCGGTTACGGACCGCTGTAACCTGCGTTGTATCTACTGCATGCCACCGGAGGGCATTAACCTGATCTCACATCAGGATATCCTGACCTACGAGGAAATTTACACCATTGTCCGTGCCTTCGCCGAGCTTGGCGTCAAAAAGATCCGGCTGACTGGCGGTGAGCCGCTCACCAGGCTGGGCATCCCCAATCTGGTCGCGAAACTGTCGCACATCCCCGGTATTGATGATATTGCGATGACCACCAACGGGATACTCCTCGGGCGCTATGCCGCAGAACTGAAAGAGGCAGGGCTTATGCGGGTCAATATCAGCCTTGATACGCTGAAACCGGACAGGTTCGAGCGTATTTCGCGTTTTAACCATTTCGGAGATGTTCTCGCCGGTATTGCGGCGGCACATACCGCGGGTCTTCATCCCGTTAAGATTAATACGGTGGTCATGGCCGGAACGAACGATGATGAGATCGTTGCTTTTTGCCCGGAAAACCATTGATGAGGGATGGCATGTCCGTTTTATCGAGCTTATGGCGATGCCGGAGGTAGGTGATGCTGGCGCCATGTATCTTTCTGCCGGTGAGATGATGAAGCGGATAGAGGTGCTGGGGAAGCTGGAGTCCTGCCAGCCTGAGATCGGTAACGGGCCGGCCAGGTATTACCGATTGCCTGGTGCTGCGGGCACCATCGGTTTTATTACGCCGGTCAGCGAGCATTTCTGCCGGTACTGTAACCGGCTGCGTCTCACCTCTGACGGCAAGCTCCACCTTTGCCTCCTTTCCCAGGATGAGGTAGACTTAAGAGGACCGCTGCGCAGTGGTATCTCATTTGGTGATTTAAAGATTCTGCTGGAAGAAGCGGTCGCGAAAAAACCACAGGGTCAGCATGTGGCAGGGCATGATCTGCCAAATACGCGGCCGATGTCCCGAATAGGTGGTTAGTTGATGCAGGAGTTTTCCCATGTTGATGCCCAGGGGCATCCCCGGATGGTGGATGTTACCGCCAAGGATGATACGGCACGTGAGGCGATCGCCCGGTGTGAGGTTATCATGCAGCCCCAAACCCTGGCGCGCCTCCTGAAAGGCGATATCCCGAAGGGTGATGTCTTTGTTGTTGCCCAGCTTGCCGGCATTATGGCGGCGAAGAAGACGTCCAATCTTATCCCCTTGTGCCATCCTTTGCTTCTTGGTGAAATCAGGGTGGAATTCAAGACGGATGAAATAAACAGCAGGGTGGAAATAACCTCAGCCGTGCGATGTGTGGGGAAAACCGGTGCGGAGATGGAAGCGCTGACCGCGGCGGCTGTCAGTGCCCTGACGATCTATGACATGTGCAAGGCAGTGGATCGTGGGATGCGCATGAATAATCTCCGCCTGGTAAGGAAAAGCGGCGGTAAGAGCGGCGCCATCATCCTGGAGCCGGAATAGACATGGCGTTGCCAGGTATCACCGGGAATCATCCAGATTCTCATTGTGCTGAGACCGGGCGAGTGACAACTTCAGCTTTGCAGGGCTGGTTTCTGGATATGTTGTAATATAGTTCAGGGGGTAAAATTATGAAATTATCCTGTCTTCAGGAAAACCTTAGCCGGGGACTTGGTATCGTGGGACGAGCCGTAGCGGTGCGGACGACACTGCCCATCACGAATAACGTCCTTCTCTCTGCAGACCAGTCCTCCCTTAAACTGACGGCAACTAACCTGGAAATGGCAATTACATGCTGGACTGGTGCCAAGGTGGAAGAAGAAGGCGCAATCACCATCCCCGCCCGACTTCTCACCGAGTTTATCAGCACCCTTCCCAACGAGAGGGTTGATATCAGCCTTGCGTCCAGCAGCAAGACGCTGGAAATCCGCTGTGCCCGTTTTGAGGCACGCATCAGCGGCATTGACGCCAAAGATTTCCCGCCCATACCTGCGGTTGAAGAAGGCATCAGCACCAGCATTGAGCCGGATACCCTCCGGCAGGCAATTGCCCATGTGGTATTTGCTGCGGCAACGGATGAATCCCGCCCGGTGCTCACCGGGGTTGATGCGATCTTTGACGGGGGACAGCTGACACTGGCGACAGCCGATGGTTTCCGGCTGGCAATATACAAGCTGCCTATCGTAAAACCGGTTGCGGAAAAGACGCAGGTCATTATCCCGTCCCGGACTTTAGCCGAGCTGAACCGCCTGATGGCTGACCAGAAAGAGGCGGTTCAGGTGATGGTCAATCCGCAAAAGGGACAGGTGCTCTTTCGCCTTGACAATGCTGAGCTGGTATCCCAGCTGGTGCAGGGTACATTCCCCCAGTATGCCCAGCTGATACCCCAGAGCTACACTTCAAGGGCAGTGGTTGACGTTGCCCAGTTTCTCAGGGCAACCAAGACAGCCTCTATTTTTGCCCGTGACGGCAGCGGCATCGTCCGGATAGTCACAACCCCCGGTGCGGAACTTACCCCGGGCAAGCTCGTTATCTCCGCCCGCTCTGAGGAGGTGGGTGATAATGTCGGTGAGATTGATGCCCAGATCGAAGGGGAAGAAGCCAAGATCGCCTTTAACGGCAAATACCTGATTGACGTGCTTGGCATCCTTCATGAGGAGAAGGTAGCCCTGGAGACATCCAGCCCCTCAAGCCCCGGGGTCATCCGCCCCGTGGGGAGCGATAACTATACCCATGTTGTGATGCCCATGTTTGTCCAGTGGTAATTCAGAGGTGGTTAATGAAATGAAATTTCGCATAATTGTAGAATATGACCCTGAGACCAGGAGCTACGCCGCTTACTGCCCGGAGCTTCCGGGGTGCTGTAGTGCTGGCGATACTGAAAAAGAGGCTCTAGAGAACGTGAGAGAAGCCATCATTCTGTATCTTGAACCAACACCTGTTAAGCTAAGTCCCGATGAGAAAATTTTTGAGGTAGAAGTAGCTGTTTAATGTCGCAAAAACTCCCAAGGCTGAGAGCGAATGAGGTTATCAGGGTACTTGGGCAGCACGGCTTTGACCTTGTGTCTCAGCGAGGAAGCCACCAGAAGTGGCGTAATAGCGAGACAGGGAAGCAGGTAATAGTTCCTTATCATAAGGGTAAGGAGTTACCGTTGGGCACATTGAGGTGGACCCCATCGTTAGGACAGGATAGGGTCAATGTTAAGGTCGGGTCCCGCTATCCTCAATGGGTCTGATGTTAAGGATTCTACCACACTCCCATTAGTCGCTTCTACCATGGTTGTACAGTATACTTCGGCTGGTGTCCGGTAACCATGGCTCTGGTGGGGACGCTCGGTGTTGTAGAACCGAAAGTAGTTGCCAAGGCTGATTCTGGCATCCCTGCCATCCTGATATGCTTTCAGATACACCTCCTCGTATTTCACTGTCCGCCACAGCCGCTCAATGAATAGATTGTCGTTGTAGCTTCCTTTCCCGTCCATGCTGATTCTAACCCCGTGCTGCTCAAGCAGCCCGGTAAATGCTTCGCTAGTGAACTGGGCACCCTGGTCAGTGTTGAAGATATCCGGCTTGCCCTTCCTGAGCGCCTCTTCCAGGGCCTCGACGCAGAAGCCGGCGTCCAGGGTATTGGAAAGCCTCCAGGAGAGCACATACCGGCTGTACCAGTCGATG
>JBDRFO010000018.1:0-12117 GCA_043818655.1 Chloroflexota bacterium | reverse complement strand
ATCCGGTCGCGGTCACGCTGGAAGGCAGTGCGCAGAGGGCATGGTGCCTCTTCTTTCCGCCTTCCCCGTGAGAACCTGCTTCTTGAGGCAAAGGATGAAAGGCTTTCTTCCCTCGCCTCGATTTTCTCCCGGATCCCCAGTTCGCTGATCATCGTGTTTTGCCCACCTGCCCTGTAAATCCCATTATTATACCCCATATATCCGCAAGAATATTGAGTGCTTCTCCCTTTTTGGTAAAGGACCGGTCATGTGAGCGGGGGAAAATGGGGACTTTTATTCTGTGAAGATACCTAATAAGCTATCCGGAAACGGTATTTTCGTGGTTGAGCATGAGATATGCCCTCTCTCATGAGATCGGGTTATTGGATGATTTCTAACAGGCGCAGCTGTAAAACGGTGTTAGAGTGATGAAGACAGGTAAATAAGCCGTCTCACGAATCAATCTCATTCTGCCCGGTAAATACAGTTCTCTCCCGGGCAGGCTTTCTGAGACAGGCTCCCATGCAATTTTAATAATATCGCATATCGTTCGGCTGTTGTCAAACCGGTTTGTTCTGTTCAATGATGGCTGGCAGGATGGTTTTCGCCGTCTCCGGTTCATATGCAATAATCATGATTGACCAAAAGGACTGGTTTTGCCATGATGCAGGTTAACATATTGTATGTCAGAAGAAGGAGGTTTTTACCGAAAAATCATGCGCAGTCATTTGGGAAAATGCCGTATTCTGATGTAGAACAGGTGACATGCTCAGATTTGGTAAATCAGTTTTCGGACAGCTTGTTGGGAAGACAGGTCAGGGGGGTGCGGTTGTCTTTATCTTGATGTCGGGTGAAGTAACAGCGGAGTTTCAGCTTCAGCCGTTTTGCGGGGGATTAGTACGAAAGGTGAATTTGTTACCTGATCAAATTGTATTGACAATGCTTAGGACGTAGGTTAGGATAATTAATATCAGACTCAAAACTGGAAAGGGTTCTTTCGTATGTCAAGAAAATCCCTCTATTTTTTTGGTAAAGGGGAGGCGGAAGGGAATGCCTCGCCTGAGATGGTTGAGCTGCTGGGTGGTAAGGGGGCGCACCTGCATGAAATGACCGCCATGGGGTTGCCGGTGCCGCCGGGATTTACCATCTCCACGGAGGTCTGCGCCTACTATTTTAATCATGACGGCAGATTGCCTGATGGTCTCCTCGGTGAAGTCAGAGAGTATACCCACCAGATTGAGCAAATTACCGGCAGCAAATTTGGGGATACCACAAATGACCCGCTGCTTGTCTCTGCCCGGAGTGGCGCCGCCGTCTCCATGCCAGGGATGATGGAGACCATACTTAACCTGGGGCTTACCGATAAGTGTGTGTCCCGCTATATCGAAAGACACGGTAGTGAAGAAGGGCCCAGGAGGTTTATTCTTGACTGTTACCGCAGGCTTTTCGAAATGTTTGGCGAAAACGTGTATGGCATAAGCAAGGAGAGCTTCAGGTTTATCTTTGATAGTCTCAAGGCGGAGGTTGCCGTTCTGGAGGACACCCTGCTTACCTCGGCTCACCTTGAAATGCTGGTTGGGAGATACCGAAAGCTGTACCAGAAGAACAACCGGGAGCTTCCCCAGGACCCTTTCTTACAGCTGGAGGCAGCGATCAGGGCAGTTGAGGAATCGGCCATGGGCGAGAAGGCCAGAAGCTACGTTAGAGACAATAATTTACCAGAGATGACCTGCACCGGTGTTAATGTGCAGACGATGGTCTACGGCAACGAGAACAACACTGATTGCGGTACCGGGGTTGGCTTTACACGTGACCCGGTTACTGGCATAAAAGACAGGGAAGATCCTTACGGGGAGTTTCTGCTGGGTGGTCAGGGGGAGGATGTTGTCAGCGGGCGGAGAAATGTTTTCCCGATAAAAGAGATGAAGAAGGCTGTGCCCGTGGCCTACGAAGAGCTCATGAGGGTGTATGACCTTCTTGAAGAAAAGACAAAAATGGTGCAGGATTGCGAATTCACCGTCTGGCGCGGCAGGCTTTACATGCTGCAGACAAGGGATGCCAAACTTACCGGCAGAGCCAACATCCGCTCAAGCTATGATATGTTGCAGGAAGGGCTGGTCCGTAAAGAGGAAGCCATTCTCAGGGTTACTCCGGAGAATATGTCACAACTGCTGCACAAGATGATTGATTATAATGCCATGGAGAAGGATGGCGTCAAGCTGGCTGATGTTATGATTAATCCTGAAGAGATGGGTGTCCCGGCGTCACCCGGCGGTGGTGTCGGACGCGTCGTCTTTGACGTCAACTCCGCGAAAGAATTTCATGCCAGAGGGGAACCTGTCATCCTCTGCCGTCTGGAAACAGACCCGGCAGATTACGATGGGATGGTTGTCTCTCAGGCGGTGGTGACATCGCGCGGTGGTAAGACATCCCATGCTGCTGTTGTCGCTCGCAATAAAGGTATTCCCTGCGCGGTGGGTACGGGAATGGATATCAGTGCCGAGAGAAAGCAGATTGTCTACCGGAACAACCGGGGGGAGAGGACCACCATCAAGGAAGGAGACTTCATCAGTGTTGACGGCAGCACCGGCAAGGTTCTGAACTGCCGGGCGGCACTGACCGAACCAAGACCGGATGACCCCGACCTGCAGAACTTTTTAAAACTCCTCTATCCCGTTGCCAGGATGAGGGTTTATGCCAACGCCAATGATGCCGAGGAGGCAAAAAAGGCGATGGAGTTCGGCGCTGAAGGTATCGGTCTGGCCAGAACTGAGTATATGTTTCTGAACGATAAGGAGCCCGGGGAGAATCGGGCGCTTACCATCCAGACATGGATTCTATCAGAAGATAGTTCGGAAGCAGAGAAGGAAGCCCTTGCCAGACTGGAAGAAATGCAAACACAGGACTTTCGCAACTTCTACCTCGTGATGCAGGACAAGCCGGTAATCATCAGGCTGCTGGACTATCCTCTGCATGAACTCTTGGGTGACGCCAGAGATGAAAAGCGTCTTGCCGAGCTGTGCCGGACCACCAGGCTTGACATGGAAAACCTTCTGAAAAAGATCGACAGCTATCGTGAGAAAAACCCCATGCTGGGGCACCGCTCGGTGCGGCTGGGTATTACCCACCCGCAGGTCTTTTCCATGCAGGTGAGAGCAATCCTGAGTGCCGCCAGAGAGATTAACCGCCTTAACCACGGCTTCTACGTCACACCGCATATTGAAATCCCCCTTGTTTTCTCAGCGAACGAAGTCAAGAAGATGGAAGAGCTGGTAAAGAAAGAGGCGGACGCCTTTGGTTTCAAGCGAGGGGGTGATTCCCGGACAGGTGATTATCGTTACCATCTGGGTATCATGTATGAGCTGTCGGGGGCTGCTTTTGAGGCCGATAATCTGGTTCGGTGCTCCGATTTCGGCTCTTTCGGCACCAACGACCTGACACAAACCGTGATGGGCTGGAGCCGTGAGGACGGCAGCGAAACCTTTATGCCGAGATACCTGAGGGAACAGATTATCAGGGAAAACCCGTTTATTTCTATTGACAGGGACGGGCCGGTGGCAAAAGCCATGGCTCTAACTATTCTTCTGGGTAAATCAGTCAAGCCGGATTATGAATTTGGCATCTGCGGGGAACATGCCGCTGACCCGGCATCCCTGGAGGTCTGCTATGATGTTGGGCTGACCAACGTATCTCCGGGGCCAAACCAGGTGCCCATCGCCTGGCTCAGTTCGGCGCAGATGTCTCTGACTAGGGAATACGGCAGCATGCTGCGGCAGTTCGCTCAAAAATGTCAGGATTGCTTCCGCAGGGTAGTTGAAAGCAATACCCCGGTAAAATCCGGTGCTATCCTGACCAAGTAGCGGCTGACCGTTATCGTTCAAGTTGGGTCTTATACGATATTATAGTTGCTAACGCAGTGAGCAGGTATTTTCAAGTTGTGAGACATAATACAGCCTGATAAATGAAGAAATCTATGGCGCTGTCATTGCGAGCGTAAGCGAAGCAATCCGTAAAATCCGGGTGTGCCGGACGGATTGCTTCGCTTTTTTATCTTTGTGCTGATGTGCTAGCTCGACCCCCTGAATCCTTCCCGCACATGGGAGGGGGTAAGGGGATCAATGTGGTTATCCTGTACACCTCCTTTTTGACCGCTGCGGGCAATCTCAAGCCGATTTTCTGGGATTGAGCATGGAACACAGCCCGGTTTCATGCTGCCTGGATTCCTGATGACAGCAGACATGCCCGAATGCAGATACCTGGTTCCGCATCCTTTTATTTGACAGTTACATTGCTACCGAGGTAGAATTCAAATATCGTTCAGGGTGCCTTAGAGGAGGTGCGGGCAATGATAGAGATGGCGATTGACAGTATTCGGGTGAGTATGGTTAATTACCAGCGTGTCGTGATTCTGAAAGAAAAGAATTCGGAGCGCTACTTACCGATATGGATTGGCCCGGCAGAGGCGGATGCCATCGCCGTGAAACTGCAGGGGGTGGCTGTTCCCAGGCCCTTGACTCATGACCTGTTGCGCTCGGTTATTGACTCCCTGGGGGCTGCGATTGACTATATCGTTGTCTGCAATCTCAAGAACGATACCTTTTATGCCAAGATCATTCTCAATGTTAATGGTGGACAATTGGAGATTGACTCCCGTCCGAGCGATGCCCTGGCCCTGGCGGTAAGGGCTGATGTCCCGATCTATGCCGAAGAGACTGTTCTGGATAAAGCCAGTATTATGCTGGATAAAGAAACCGGTAAACCGATTATGGAAGAAGGAACAGCACCAGATCAGAAAGAGGGGGGAAAAGGTCAGAAGGTTAATGAAGAAGAGATCAAGAGAGCATCCGCCTTCTATGATTTTATCAATACCCTTGATCTGGAGGATTTTGACAAGCATAAGTCCTAGTGTCTTGTCAGGCTAATAAGTGATACCAGCGTTACCTTAGCATGCTTATGATGTTAGTAGTATGTTTTAACCTGATGGGATACCAGCACTGGCTGTCTTTTATGGAAGATGCGCAGGTAATCTGCCTGATCTCAGGATTCTGAGTTCTGGATGATTTCTAAGTCCTGTTAGTGTTAGCCTTCTGGTTCAGATCCAGAAGCCCTGGTATCGCTTCGATCGTCATCTTCCTGTTGTCGAGGTCAATTGACTTGATCACTTCTGTCGTGGCGGGGATAAGAATCTCTCCCGTTTTCCCCTTGATGACATAGCTGTCAGCGCCGGCGGCGGAAAGAATCCCGGTTATCCTGCCCAACGGCTCCCCGGTGGTGGTAAATACCATCAGCCCGATAAGATCAAAATGATAGTAACTTCCTTCCGGCAGGGGGTGCAGTTGGCTGTCGTTAATCTTGATGTCCTCACCGACAAGGGCTTCTGCTGCCTTAATGCCGTCAACCGTCTCCAGCTTGACGATAGCCATTCCTTTTTGCCAGGATATATCCTCGACAGCAATGGCTTTTTCCTTAATGTAAACCCTGGCATGACGGGAGAAGCGTTCGGGAAAATCCGTCAGCACCTTTACCTTGAGCTTTCCATCGATGCCCCAGGGGGAAACGATACATCCGATGGTGATAAATTCCTTCTTTTTTCTTTTTACCAATTATGCTGACTCATGTGGGATTCAATATTTTACACAGGTCTCAGGGATGCTCAGTGTACGATCATACTTAAAACACGACTGAAGGCAATACTCCCATGAGGAGTCTGTTTCCTGTTTATCTCCCCGTATTGCGTTAATAGGAAAGAACAGAGATCCCCTATCTCTTGTGATCTCTGCTTTACTGGTGTTTATTGTGTCAACAGCTTGCGCAAGTGGTTTTTTAGATTATCTCGAGTGTGGCTTTGGTGCCGGCTTTCGCCGCTTTAACTCTGATCAGGGTACGCATGGCTTCCGCAATTCTTCCCTGCTTGCCGATTACCCTTCCCTTGTCGTCATCTGCAACCTGCAGTTTAAGCACTGTTGTCCCATTCTCGTCCTGCTCTTCAGTAACTACCACCTCGTCAGGAGCATTAACAATTGATCTGGCGATGAATTCTATGAGTTCTTTCATGTTCTCTCCTCGGCTGTCTTGAACTTCTCCATAATGCCAACTTTCGATAACAGCCTGGCAGCAGTATCTGTCGGCTGAGCCCCTTTCCTGAGCCAACTTAGCGCCGCTTCTTCGTTGATGACGACAGTCTCAGGGTCAGTCAGGGGGTTGTAGTGCCCAATGATGCTAATAAAAGCCCCGTTCTGGGGACTCCTGATGTCAGCTACCACCACCCGGTAACTCGGTTTTTTCTTGCCACCCACCCTGCGTAACCTAATTTTTACCATTCTTTCCAAGCCTTTTTACAGGTAATTATGCATAATAATATCGCCGTTGTCAACTCTGGACGTATTAACCTTTTCATCGTACCGGATTTTTTCAAACAAATTTGAGATTGCAGGAATCAGCTTGCCGATGATGACCGAACGGCATCAATAGGGATATTTGGATTGCCTTGAAAAAGAGAAAACCATTATAATGGGGTATGAAATTCGAAGCCTTACACGGCTGGGATGTTGGGTTGGATGAGGCGCGCCGGATACAGGAGAGGCTGGCGGCACAGGTATCCCGGCAGGACGAACCGGAGGTACCCCGTTTTATTGCCGGCGTTGATGTATCTGCGGGAAGGGGGCAAAAAGTCGGGACGGCAGCCGTGGTTGTCCTGAGCTATCCGGAACTGAACATCGCAGAAGTCAGAATTGTCCGCGGGGAACTGGGGTATCCCTATATCCCCGGATTTCTTTCTTTTCGTGAGATGCCTTTAGTCCTGAAGGCTTTTGAGAAACTTGAAATTAGGCCGGATTTCGTGATTGTTGACGGTCAGGGCATAGCGCATCCCCGGAGGCTGGGCATCGGCAGCCACCTTGGGCTTTTTCTCGATACCCCGACCATCGGCTGTGCCAAATCACGTCTCTGTGGCACATATGAAGTGCCTCCTGATATCCCGGGCAGCTATGCTCAGGTGAGTGACCGGGGTGAGATTATCGCCACCGTGCTCAGAACAAAAGCCCGCGTGAAACCTGTTTTTGTGTCCATCGGGCATAAGGTTAGCCTGAAAAGAGCTACCCATCTGGTGCTCTCCTGCTGCCATGGCTACCGTCTGCCCGAGACGACCAGGCTTGCCCACCTGGCAGCGGGCGGGCATCTGGCTTCGGTAAAACCGTTAAAATAATATTATTTTTCAGGCTGTCTATAGAAAGGATTTTTAAGGATAGATGCAGGAATTACATGGTAAACTGAAAGAACTGGAAACCAGAATCACGAATGCGCTGGTGCATCTTTGATATTGTGGCAAGCGAAACAGAGATAAAACATCTGACGCAGGAAACCGCAGCGCCAGACCTGTGGCAGGATGCGAAAAAGGCACGGGATATTATGCAGCGGCTGGCAGAGACGCAGAAAACGGTTCATGAGTGGCGGGGGCTGGAAAAGAGGGTGTCGGATGTTGCCGAATTAATTTTGCTTCTTTCCGAACAAAGTGACTTCATGCTTCAGATGGAAATCCAGGATGAGATCGCTTCCATTGAAGATACGCTCAATATGCTTGAGTTGCATCTGACCCTGGGCGGTGAGCATGATGCCAGGAATGCCATTCTGACGATTCATGCCGGCGCCGGTGGCACCGAGTCCCAGGACTGGGCGGAGATGCTCTTACGGATGTATCTGCGCTGGGCGGAGAGGCATGACTACAATGCTGAGGTGCTGGATATCTCGCCCGGTGAAGAGGCAGGGGTGAAGAGCGTCACCATTAATATCACCGGTAAACACGCCTACGGCTACCTGAAATCAGAGCACGGCGTTCACCGGCTGGTCAGGCTCTCTCCCTTTGATGCCGACCATGCCCGGCATACGTCTTTTGCGCTGGTTGAGGTCATGCCTGAGGCTGAGTCCGATGTTGATATCAAAATTGGACCGGATGACCTGAAGATCGAAGCCTTCCGCTCCAGCGGGCCGGGAGGACAGAACATGCAGAAGACCAGCACGGCGGTCAGGATAACGTACCTGCCGACGGGACAGGTGGTTACCTGCCAGAACCAGCGTTCCCAGTATCAGAACAAGGAGATCGCCCTGAAGATACTGAAAGCCCGGCTGCTGAAGGCCAAACTGGCGGAAAAAGCCGAGGCGATGGCAGTCCTCAGGGGGGAGCGTATCAGCGCCGGCTGGAGCAACCAGATACGGAGCTATGTTCTTCATCCTTACAAGATGGTGAAAGACCACAGGACAGATTATGAGACCTCGGACGCTGAAACAGTGCTGGATGGTGAGCTTGATGGTTTCATCAATGCCTACTTAAGATATTATATGGGCAAAGAAAGCTGAAACACTGTTGGAGCAGAAAAACGTGATGAAAAAGGTCAGGGGCATTGCGGTCGCAGTTTTGCTTCTTCATGCCCTTTTTGTCCCGGCTCCTGTCTGTGCACAGGATGAGATAAGGATACTCGACAGCTCGGTCGTGGCGGAATTCCCGTTGCGACTAACGTTTAAGCTCTCTGCCGAGAGTGCTGTTAATATCACGGATATTCGCCTTTGCTACCAGGTGGTGCGGGAAAGTTTCGCCGATGTAACGAGCGAAGCCTTTCTCAGCTTTACCCCCGGCCGAAGGGTAGATGTGAGCTGGACGCTGGAGATGCTGAAAATTGGCGGGCTGCCTCCGGGGACGGTGCTGGACTACTGGTGGCTCGTGATGGATGCGGACGGTCGTGCCCACCTTGCCACCAAGCCTGCCAGTGTTAAATTTAACGACCTCCGTTACCCGTGGCAAAGCCTGTCGGCAAACGGGATAACCCTTTACTGGTACGATGGCGACCGGGCTTTTGCCGAGGAGCTTATGGCATCCGCCGTGGACGCCCTTGCCAGGCTGAAGGGGGATACGGGGGCAACCCTGGCGAAGCCTGTAGAGCTTTATATCTACGCCAACTCCAATGACTTGAGGGGGTCGATGATTAACCCCCAGGAATGGACCGGCGGGGTTGCCTTCAGCAGACATGGCATTATCACCATCGGTATTGCGAAAAACGGGCTTGAGTGGGGAAAGAGGGCGGTTGCCCACGAACTGACGCACCTGGTTGTCCACCAGGTGACAGCTAATCCTTATCATGATTTACCGACATGGCTTGACGAAGGACTTGCCATGCACACGGAAGGCCCGCTTGGTGCGGATTTTGCGTCTTACCTGAATAAGGCGGTTACCGAAGGGGGGCTGATCTCGGTGCGCTCCCTCGCCAGTCCGTTTTCCGCCTACAGTGATCGGTCCTATCTTTCCTATGCCGAGAGTTTCAGTATTGTTGACTTTCTTATCGGCAAATACGGACAGGAGAAGATGCTGGAGCTGCTGCTTGCCATCAGGGAAGGGAACAGCTACGACGGTGCATTGCAGAAGGTCTATGGCTTTGATATGGATGGGCTGAATACCATCTGGCAGAACTATATCCGGCAACCGGCACGGATTCCCGATGCCGGGGGCGTGCCTATCTTACGCATTGCCGCAAAGGCGGTCTTTTTTCTGGTCATGGCTCCATGTATGAGAATATATCCTGTTGATGGGGCTGGTTTTTAAAGCTACCTTGCTTAAATCCCCGGCCGTGAGGTTGAGGGAGGTTTAATTATAGGAAGGCGAAAAACATGGCTGATTCTACAAATTCTTTACCGGTGGAGTTTTACCAGTTACTGCTGGGCGCCACTGGAGATTCAATCTTCGTGCGTGACTTAGATGGCAATTTCTTATATGTAAATGAGGCGGCATACAAATCACGTGGCTATACAAAAGAAGAAATGTTTGCGATGAATCTTCGCGACCTGGATGCCACGGAATATGCGAGGAATATTGGAAAAAGCACAAGTGAACTGTTGAAGGCCGGTGAGATTACTGCTGAGTCTGCTCATTTTCGTAAAGACATGTCCATTATGCCGGTGGAGGTACATGCTCGAATTATTGAAGTTGACGGGAAGAAGCTAGCCCTCAGTGTAGTCCGTGATATCAGCCAGCGCAAAAGCGCCGAGAGATTAATTGGGGCTATAATTCACACCGCCATAGACGGCTTCTGGCTTATCGACAACAGAGGGCGTTTTCTAGATGTGAATGAAGCTTACTGTCGAATGGTGGGTTACAGCCGTGCGGAGCTTCTGAAGCTATCCGTTGCCGATGTAGAAGTCGCAGAGCGACCAGAAGACACTGAACGCCATATAAAGAAAATCATGGAGACAGGCCATGATCGCTTTGAAACACGCCACAAACGTAAGGATGGCAGGATAATCGATATTGAAATCAGTACAAACTATGTTAGTGAAGAAGGTGGTAGGTTCTTCGTATTCCTGCGTGATATAACGGAGCGTAAAAGGACTGAAGTGCAAGAGCGATTGCAGGGAAAAATCTTTGAAACCACCGCCTCAAGTGCGACACTTCCCCGGACTCTTGAAGCTATTGCTAAGTCCGTGGAAATGGAACTACCGGGAACGTTATGCTCTATTCTACTGCTGGATGATGAGAAGCGGCATTTGTTGCTTGGCGCTGCGCCGAGTTTGCCTGATTATTATAATGAGGCAATCAATGGTTTGGAGATTGGTGAAGGTCAGGGTTCATGCGGTACCGCCGCTTAGCTTAAACAAACTGTCATTGCTGAAGACATCGCCGTTCATCCCTATTGGGTGGAATTCAAGGAATTGGCTTTACGCGCCGGGATCAGGTCGTGTTGGTCTGAGCCAATTTTAACCAGCGACAGTCAGGTGCTTGGCACATTTGCAATATATCATCGGGAACCATCGGGCCCTGATGAGACCGAGTTGAAGGTTATCAAGTTTCTTTCTGACTCTACGATGCTGGCTATAGAGAGAAAAAGGTCTGAGGAAGAACTTAAGGAATACCGCCAGCAACTTGAGGAGAGAATTGAAGAGCGCACGCATCAACTGCAGGTGACAAATAAGCAACTTGAGGGTGAAATCAAAGAACGTCAGGAAGCCCAGGATAAGCTTACGCGGAGTTTTGAAAACCTTCAAGAAGCATTGAATGGAGCAGTTACTGCCCTTGCGTCATTAGCCGAAATGAGAGACCTTTATACAGCTGGCCATCAACGCCGCGTTGCAGTATTGGCCGTAGCTATCGCCAGAGAGATGGGCCTTGCTGAAGAGCAGGTTGATGGTATAAGAATCGCTGCGACCATCCACGATGTTGGCAAAATTGCCGTGCCGTCAGAGATTCTCACCAAGCCGAGCAAGCTGAGTGACTATGAGTTTGGTATCATTAAGGCACACCCACAAATTGCATATAATATTTTGAAAGACCTTAAGTTCCCATGGCCAGTAGCTCAGTTTATTCTTCAGCACCATGAACGGCTGGATGGGTCTGGCTATCCTCAAGGTCTTCTTGGTAAAGATATCGCCATTGAGGCGAAAATACTGGCGGTGGCTGATACTGTTGAGGCTATGGCGACTAATCGTCCTTATAGGCCAGCCCTTGGCTCCGATAAAGCCCTTTTGGAAATACTGCAGCAGAAGGACATCCTTTATGACTCATCAGTAGTAGATGCTTGTCTGGGGCTTTTCACTCAAAAAAACTTCAAGTTTGAGTAGGCCGAAGTTTTTTGAAAATGAGTACGGGGCAGCGAAAACTGGATTAATAGCCATCATGGAACAAAACCATTTTATCTTATAGGTTGGATTGACGACATTTCTATCACGGGGCGAATGATGAAAAAACCTGTTTACGTGTTTCTTAGCATAATCCTGGTTCTCGGTCAGCTTCTTGCAGGCTGTCAGCTTGTGCCGGTAGCCAGCAGTACTGTCCTGAATCTGCCGGGTGCGGATCCGATCACGCTTGACCCGGCTCTCAGCGGGGAGGGAACCTCCCACCAGTATATCACGCAGCTGTTCAGCGGGCTGGTGCGCCTTGATGACGAGATGACGCCAGCGCCTGATATCGCCAGGGAATGGCGGGTAAGCAGTGATGGTTGCACCTATACCTTTACCATCAGGCAGGATGTAAAATTCCACAACGGCAGCCGGGTCACGGCACAGGATTTCAAATATTCCTGGGAGCGGGCATGTCAACCGGAGACCGGCTCCCGGACAGCGATCACCTATCTTGGCGATATCGTCGGTGCGAAAGACGTC
>JBDRFO010000017.1:0-2254 GCA_043818655.1 Chloroflexota bacterium | reverse complement strand
GGGAAGCCACACCCTTGTCATCGGGGAGGTTTTGGAAACGCTGGTTTCCGAGGACTGTTTAACCGATGGCAAACCCGATGCCCGAAAAATAAAAGCGATGATTTATTGCCAGAGCCCTGAGCAGTATTTTGCCTTCGGGGAGTACCTAGGCAAGCCGCACGGGATAGGGCTCGAACTTAAAGGGAAAGCCTAGGCCTCAAAACAGAATGCAAGCTTGGTGGGTAAAATTCGCCCACCAAGCTTTTCTTTACTTCAGATTGCGGTTAGTCGCAGGCGTCGCCACCCGCTGCTGTCTTGGCATTCACTGTCACAAAGACCGGCGGCGAGAGCGGAGTCTCATCCGCATTCACGAGTTGCGCTGAAAAAGTATGTTCGCCGGCGGAGACGGATTCCCAGGAAGAGTCCCTGTTAGTTGAAACGACGCTCCCGGTTGCTGTCTTTGCTGATTGACCTGCGGTGGTCGGGGGATCAACATCCAGGTAGTAGATGATTTTCCCGTCGTCCGGACCAAGATCGAAATTGGAGACGCTAACTCTTACGGTCACCAACCCCAGTCCGTAGGTGACGCCTTCCTCAGGCTGTAGCATAGTTATGCTGGGTACTGTACTCGTCGGCGTCGTAGCCGGGGGAGCCGTTGTTTGAGGTGCCGCCGGAGAGCAACCAACAAGCAGGGCAAGTATTGAGACAACTGACAGCATGATTAAACGAATTCCCTTGTTTTCCACTGTTCTCTACCTCCACATTAATGTTTTTGCGACTGTCGCCATCGTTCGGCCGCAAGTCTACGCTCTAATTCTACGTGACTCAGAAAATGAATAATATCCGCAGGTACCCCTGAAATCAGGGCAAAAGCACAGTATTTTTTGACTTACGCCTACTAGAAAACAAAAGGGGGGACAGGAGTTCCTGTCCCCCCAGTAGATAACGAGAAAGCTAGAGCCCGATTTTATCTTTCACCTCACGCATCCCGATGATGGTATCGGTGATCAGGGAGGTTAAATCAACCCCAAGCATTGCCGCCCCGTTTTCAATCACAGAGCGGTTCACGCCGGCGGCAAAAGCCTTATCCTTCCACTTCCTCATGACCGACTTCGCCTCAAGATCAGAGACGCTTCTTGAAGGTCTCACCAGAGCAGCTGCAACCACAAGTCCCGTAAGCTCATCCACGGCGTAAAGAGTCTTCTCCATCAGGCTTTCCGGCCTCACATCGGTACAAATACCGAAACCGTGAGACTCAGCAGCCCTGATGTATTCTTCGGGAAAACCACGGCTTCCCAGAATCTCCCGGACTTTTTTGCAGTGCTCTTCAGGGTACTTCTCATAGTCCATGTCATGAATAAGACCGACAATGCGCCACCTGTTCTCATCCTCCCCTGCCCTGCGTGCCATATAAGCCATTACCCCGGAAACGGCATAGGCATGTTTTAGAAGCCCTTCGCCGGTGTTGAACTCCTTGAAAATGGCCAATGCTTCATCAAAAGTCGGTATATGCTCAGGCATATTTCCTCCTCATTCCCTGATGAGTGAGATTATATGCCAACACCTGCATTCTGGCAAAGATTTAGCGATTGCCTTCGCTTACTTCACCTTTTCTGCCGCAAGTTCGGCTACCCTTCTGCCCGAAAGGAGCATCCCTCCAAAGATGGGGCCCATGCGGGGGAGACCGAACACAGCGTTTACCACCATTCCTGACACCAGAAGGCCGGGGAAAACCTCTTTGGTATTAGCCGCAATTTCCTTTTCCCCTATCTCAGCCCACATTGGCTTTTCCCCGATGATCCCGCCGGTACTGGTATTCAGCCTTTGACCAATTTTGCGGCAGACTATCTTGCATACCTCGGCATCATGTCCCGTAGCATCGACCACCAGCTTAGACCTCATGGTGACCGGGTCAACATGCAGATTTGCCAGTGTGACGGCGCTCCAGTTCAAGACCAGTCCGGTAATCCTGTCATTCTCCCTGATCATTACGTCTTCAACAGTTATCAGATTAAAGATGCGGGTGCCGGCTTTCACACAGCGGGAACACAACATGGATACAGTCTCAATAGCATCGGCAACCCAGTAGCCTTTCTGGTAGGCTTTCGCGGTTATCTCAAATTCATCCAGTATTTCTTTCGCTTCATCTTGCACTACAATTCGATTAAACATCATGCCTCCGCCCCATATTCCTCCGCCAACACTCAGCCTTCTCTCAAAAATAACAGTCTTCAGCCCCTTCTTAGCCAGATAGTAGCCTGCGGTCAGCCCCGAG
>JBDRFO010000016.1:0-14869 GCA_043818655.1 Chloroflexota bacterium | reverse complement strand
CCGGGCAACTGTTTGCGTTATTAAATCAGCGGATATTTCTCTCATAATAAACTCAATATTTCAAACTCTAACAAAGATGTAGAGAATAGACCAATATTACGAAATGAATTATTGGAGAATAATATTTTGTTCTGAAAGCACATTGTCAACGCAAGTAGATAATTCTTTCCAAGAATTGAGGTTTTTACCAGAAGTCCCTTTGATACCATGTGACTCATTCTTTTGTAGGCAAACAGTCCCTCTTTTCCAAGCGTGTTTTTTAACAATATTTCCCTTTTTTTCAGCAATGTTATCAGTAAAAAGATAAATTGTCAGTTTAATAGTTTTCTCCCCCGGAAATGGCGTCACACCCATTGCCATTACATTAATCCTCCTTTTAATAACTTTCCCAAAAATAAATGATACTCATTATTAAGTAAGGCTTTTGAAATCTAGTTCATTATCTTTCTTTTATCCTTCCGGCGCCGGCGGTATCAGCCCCGATTTCATTAGGAGATTGGTCGCCTCTTTTGCCCCGGTAATCATCTTCTCTGCCTGCTTCATAAGCTCCTCATAGCTTAATGTAATCTGGGCAACACCTTGTTCAATGGCTTTCATCCCGACCGCCGCCGCCTCACGGATAAAGGCTTCGGTATCGTCCATACTGGGCGTGATGTATTCCTCGCTCAGCCCCTTCTCCTCGGCACATTTTGCCAGCTCGTGGGCAGCGGCAAGGCACATCTCATCGGTGATGGTCTTCGCCCGGACATCCAGCGCACCACGGAAAATCGCCGGGAAGCCTGTCGAGTTATTCACCTGGTTGGAAAAATCGGAGCGACCTGTCGCCACGATACGGGCACCGGCTTCTTCCGCCAGCCAGGGCCAAATTTCCGGTACCGGATTGGCACAGGCAAAGATAATGGCATCCTTCGCCATCCCCTTTACCCACTCCGCCCTAATGACACCGGGACCGGACTTAGCCAGCGAGATGCAGACATCGGCACCCTGAAGCGCTTCGGCAATACCGCCTGTTCTTTTTTCGGGATTGGTTCTCCGGCAGAGTTCCCACTTATAAGGATTATCTTTCTGCTTTGCCTCAAGGTCGGCTCTACCCGTATTTAGAATTCCCTTGCTGTCAACAAAGATCGTATTAAGCGGCTGGAAGCCGTCGGCAAAAAGAATCCTGGAGATGGCAATATTGGCAGCACCAACCCCGATCATAGCAAGTTTGACATTTTCTTTCTTCTTGCCGACAACCTTGAGGGCGTTGAGCAGACCGGCAAGTGTTACCGTGCCTGTCCCCTGCTGGTCATCGTGCCAGACCGGAATATCCATCTCACGGCGCAGTCTGTCAAGGATATAGAAGCACTTGGGATTGGCAATGTCTTCCAGGTTGATTCCCCCAAAGGATGGTTTGATGAGTTTTACCGCTTTGATGATTTCCTCCGGGTCTTTGGTGTCCAGGCAAATAGGCACGGCATCCACCCCACCAAGATACTTGAAAAGAAGCGCCTTACCTTCCATCACCGGCAGCCCGGCCTCAGGCCCGATATCACCGAGACCGAGCACCCTGGTGCAGTCGGAAACAATGGCAATGGTATTCCACTTGCTGGTATAGTCATAGACCCTGCTTTTATCCGCTTCGATGGCGCGGCACGGTGCGGCAACACCGGGGGTATACCAGATCGCAAAATCATCAAAGCTGCGCACCGGGCACCGGGGGGCAACTTGTATCTTACCACGATAGAACGGGTGTAACCTCATCGCATCTTCAGTCGGCTTGTTCGCCTGAGCCAGCAGTTCTTCCGTGGTCATCTGTTTCTTTGCCATTATTTTTTACCTTTCCCCAAGCAATTAATCACACAACATCTCCCGGAAGAGAAACAGTTCTGGTTCCCTTTCCCAGGAGATAAAATCCTACCCCAGACGCTTTCCCGGGTGACTTCTAAGAAGTCGCTGTCCCATCATCAATACCATACTTCTTCTTCAGGAACGCCAGCCCCGTGATGGGATAAAGAGCCGCAATCAGGACATCACCAATATCCTTCGCAATGCCGCGGGTCGCTTCTTTCGCCCGCTCCAGCTCCGGTTCGATCAGATCGGCAGGACGGCAGGTGATGGGTGTTTTCCCCGCTTTGTAGTATTTTAACGCCTGCTCCTGAACATCGGGGTCAATCGGCGCGGGTGACTTACCGTACAAACCATAGATATAGTCCTGCACCTGCTTTGATACCAGCTTGTAGCGACCGACGAGCACATTCTGCACCGCCTGCACACCAACAATCTGGCTGGTGGGGGTGACCAGCGGCGGGTAGCCCAGCTCTTTGCGTACCCTGGGTATCTCCGCATACACGTCATCCAGCCGGTCAAGAACCCCCATCCCTTTCATCTGCGATACCAGGTTGCTGATCATGCCGCCAGGTATCTGGTGTATCAGGACCCCGGCATCAATCATCGCCATCTTGGTATTATTCAGATATTTCTGGTACTTCGGGGCGATGGACTCAAAATACTCCCCCAATCTCAGGAGTTGATTCAGGTCAAGACCGGTATCATATTCCGTCCCGCGCAGAGCAGCAACAATCGGCTCAACAGCCGGCTGGGCGGAACGCATGGCAAGAGGTGCCAAGTCAGTATCAACAACATCCACCCCGGCCTCAATTGCCTTATAGTAGCTCATGGAGGCCATGCCGCTGGTATAGTGGCAATGCAGCTGCACCGGTATGCTCAGGACTTCCTTCAGGGCTTTGATGAGCGCATAGGCATCATCCGGCGCCAGAAGACCAGCCATGTCCTTGATGCAGAGGCTGTCCGCCCCGATATCCTGCATGATAATTGCCTTTTTGACATAGTAGTCAATATTGTACACCGGCCCGCCCAGTTTCGGCTCAGTGAGAGAGTAGCAGAGTGTCAGCTGGACATGCTTCCCGCATTCTTTGATTGCCCTGATACAGGTCTCAAAGTTACGTTCATCATTGACCGCGTCAAACACACGGAAGATATCAATGCCCGTCTCTGCGGCGTGGTGCACAAAAGCACGCACGACATCATCAGCGTAATGCCTGTAGCCAACCAGGTTCTGCCCCCTGATAAGCATCTGCAGTGGGGTATCAGGCATCAGTTCTTTCAAAATACGCAGTCTCTCCCATGGGTCTTCCTGCAGAAATCTTGTCGCAACATCAAAGGTAGCACCACCCCAGACCTCCATCGAGTAGAAGCCGGCTTTATTCATCTCTTTCGCAATCGGCTCCATATCTTTGGTGCTCATCCGGGTCGCCAACAGCGACTGGTGTCCGTCACGAAATGTACAGTCGGTTATTTTCAGTGGTTTTATCAAAATAAACCATCCCCTTCCAGACTAATTTACCATCCAAAAAATTGTTTTGCCCAAATCGACCTGTCTGCAAACATATCTTAACATTATAACAATCCCGAACTAATCTCACAATGCCTTTTTGCACCGATTTTGCCTATTTAATACCGCAATGCTCGCTTTTTTTTCTGTCCTGCATGGGGAATCATACGGAAACCCGATACCGCAAGGTAGAGCCCGTTTTACCCCGCCTGCGTAAGTGCAATTTCCCAGGAAGTAAATAACAGTAATAGTTACTGTTATTAATAATATTACTATTTCCTCACCATGTCAATATGTCGGATTTATCTGTATCGTTCTGTTCCGGTCGATAATATTAGCTTCGATGTCATTACGAGAATTGATGAAACAGTGAAGCGATAAAGCATTGACAAACCTCCATCCTGTCGATCTATCCAGAAAGTTGGCATCTGAAGCTAACTGGCAAACGATTCTATTCTTAAAGAATGAGTTGCGGATAAGTGATAAAAATACCTGCACATCGCATTTCTAGTAGATAGAGCGCCGCTCCCTTCTGCGGAAGAGGTAGCCCCAGACAAGCCCGTAAAGAAGCCCACCAAGGTGAGCCTGCCAGGCAACATTGGGGAAAAAGGAGAGGATAAAGAAGCCGCCAACAACAGCTACCCAGAGCGGCAGCGGTACCGGGATGGGGAAGATAAACACTTTCACCTTCGGTCTCATGACCGCCAGCGCCCCCCCGACGGCGAAGACCGCCCCCGAAGCACCAACAGCGACAGAATAAGAAGGTGCCAGCATAACGTAAAGGATATTGCCCAGTACCCCGCCCAGCAGGTAGAGAAAAAGCAATCTTTTCTCACCGATAAGTTGAGATAAGAAGCCTCCGAAAAAATACAGCGTGACCATATTGCCAAAGATATGACTGATACCAGAGTGGACAAACATGCTCGTCACCAGTGTCCAGGGCTGAACCAGTACGAGCGACGGCTTCAGCGCGAGGAAGTAAAAAAGATTATCCAGAAAATAGGTTGCCAGAAAGATGATAATGTTGGTCGCAATCAGAATTGCTACAACACCAAACTCACGTGAGCCACGGTACATGCGATACATAATTGATAAATGAACCTGCCTTTCAGAATAACATCTTAGAAGTCATCCATAAACTCAGTATCTTGAGATAGGACGAATTACCTGCTCATATTCGGTAAAACATTTTCTGGATAGCTTGTATTATAGCATGATGTTACCTGATGCGGTTGACTCCAGTGCCGGAGACGTGTAATATTTTGACACCCGATTAAAATCAGCGCTTCGCGGAGGTTATACCACATGAAGTATCTGAAAGGACTCGCACTGAGTCTTTTAAGCCTGTTACTCTTTTTCTCTCTTTCCCTGTACGGGCTCACTTTTATGCTGAACAGAACCCTCATGGAGCCGGGTTTTGTCAGTGCCGAACTGGACAAACTTGACATCGCCCAGTTCTTCCGGGAGATCGTCAGCTCCGAGGTGCCGCCGGGGCAGCAGTCATCAATCGATACCGCAGCGGTCAATGAAGCATTGTTCACCGCCATCAGCCAATCTGAACCGCAGCTAAAAGAAGAGGCAAAAACAGCCATCTACAGCGGGTATGACTATTTGCTCGGTAAAAATGATGAGTTGAATATTACCGTCTCCCTGGAGCCGGTAAAGATGAATTTAAAAAGCAGCCTCCGGCAGGAGTTTGATAAATCAATCCCCCAGCAGCTCGTCGGATTTCCGCAGGCAACCGTCGATGAGTATTTTAATCAGTTCTACGAGGGCTTTTCCAGCCAGATACCATCTACCTGGGAGATCAAGCAGAGCCAGCTCAGCCCGGACACGCTGGGTTTGCTTCAGACGATAAGACAGTATCTCAGCTATTACCGGATTCTCCCAAACATGCTCATCGGACTGATACTGATCTGTGTGCTGGGTATGATCATGGTCGAAAGAAACATCAAAGGAACCTTCCGCAGCCTGGGCATCAACCTCCTGTTCTACGGCGGCATCGGTTTTGTCATTGATTTCGTTCTTAACCGGTTCGGGGGAATGTCCTACCTCCCGATGCCGGGGTTACCGCCTTCGATGGCGTCCTGGCTAACAGGATTAATGGAGAATATCATGGCACCAGTACAGATCTTCAGCATTGTGGTGCTGGCGATCGGTGCTGTCCTGTTGAGCTCATCTTTCTTCATCAGGAGGCCAGCAGCAGAAGCCTAGAACTACCAGTATTATGTCAAGAACATTTAAAGATAACAAGGCAGCATCCGTTATGTCATTGCGAGGAGCAGAGCGACGAGGCAATCCGTAAAATCTACGTGTGATGGATGGTTGCTTTAGTCTGCGATTTCGCAATGACACCAGCCGAATTAAAACGATACCGCAAAACTATTTTAACGTCCATTGGGGACGTTAATGTCAGTTCTACGCACGATAAGACTAAGCCCATCCTGGGCAACAACGGTTATCTTTTCCCCGGTACTTAGTTCACCCTCATCCGAGGTTGCCGCCCACAGCTCCCCGCCGATCTTAACCATGCCCTCCGGTGCCAGAGCGTTCACCACCCTCCCCCGTGTGCCAACCATACTGGTCATCCCGATGACAGGCTCCTTCATCAGCGCCCTGGTTCCCGCCCGGAACAAGACCAGGGAAATACCGCCCGCAATGAGAGCAAAGGGGATGAGCCAGTATGGAGACAGGTGTATTCCAAGTAAGGGGAATACCCACAAGATTGCCGCCGCTGCGATCGCGTCATCAACAAGGTTTATGATCATAGCCCAGACAGTCCTGACCTTCATGATTTTTCCGATTCAGTGGCAGCATCGCACCAGATGTGCCCGAAAACCCTTTTATGTCCCGCTTCCCGGTTCCCTTCGCCCCGATAGTCCTGCTGCTTACTCCCCCGCCTCTTCCGGATAAATCAGGTCTTTAGCAGACGGTTGCCTGCGTATCATGGTCAGCCTTACGATCGTCACAGGTAGCCCAGCGATGCTATTTCGGACGCTGCGCCGATAACAGCATCTCTGCCATCCATGTCCCTAGCTTTTGCGCTTCGGTAACCAGGACATCATTGTTTTTGACATCCCCGATCCGGTTAGCATAACCCGTGACCGGCATGATCCTTTCATCAGGAATATTGGCAGATGATTTCAGGAACCTCATCATTGTGCTGACCGCATCCTCAATGCCTTCGTCAGCAGCAACGACAATCAAGCCAGCACAAAGCGCCTTAAGAGGCAGTCCGTGAGTGTAAAGAAAATAGTTCCTGTCCACGAACGCCTTCATCTGGGCGGTGATATCGTAATAATAGACGGGGCTACCGAGAATCACACCATCCGAGCCTGCAAACTTATCCAGAATCCACGGGGCATCATCTTTCTGAGTGCACCTTGAAAACGAGACACACTCATCATGCCCGAGGCAGGGGTTCACCCGGTGCTGGCTCAGGATAATCTTCTCTGTCTCGAAACCACGAGCTGCTATTTCCTGAAGCGCCCGGTCAACCAGATAGCTCGTGTTGCCTGCGGGGCGGGGACTGCCAACGATCGCGGTAACTTTCATCGCCTCTCCTTACAACAGCACCGCATGATTTTTAGTATTTAATCTTCTGAAGGAATTTCGCCAATGCCTGATTGTACTCGCCCGGTTTATCGTACATCGCCCCGTGCCCGGCATTTTGCAACCAGATAAGCTCCGAACCCTTCAGCTTTGATGCCATCAGTTTCATCGGTTCAACCAGACCGACATCATCGGTGCCGCAGAAAAGAATCGTCGGGCATTTTATCTCGGAAAGACGCTCGGTATATACCGGACGGTTCTGGAGCCCCATCCTGACATAGACATAACCTTCAGGAGACGTCGTGCGCGTCTTCTCGCGCATTCTATCCCAAGTCTCCGGGTGCTTCGTATAGCGCGCCGTGGTCGCAGGATCATTGGCATAATCATAATCGAAAGCCGCCACGGTTCCAATGTTAAAAGCAATCTCGTTCAGCACCTTCCGGTATGCCATCTGCTCGGCACTCACCGAAGTCGAACCGCTTGAGGTATCGGTCAGCACCAGCGCTTCAACCATCTCCGGATGGGCAAGCGTGAAACCCTGCGAAATCATGCCGCCCAGCGAGTGACCATCAAGCACGAATCTCTCAACCTTAAGCGCCTTGAGCCACTGGTAAACATCGTCAACAAAGAGGTCAAAGGTATATTCATCGGGATTTTTTGGCGGCGTTCCCTTTCCGCGACCCCTCTGGTCAAGAGCAAGACAGCGGTATTTTGACGAAAAGTAATTTATCTGATGCCGCCAGTCTTCAATATCGCTAACATAGCCATGAATGAAGACGATGGGTTTGCCTTTTCCGGTATCCTCATAGTACAGATCAGCGCCATTAACCTTTATGCCTGGCAAAGTACACCTCCCCAATTTTAGTTACGATAACTCCATGTGTATGTGATAAAGCATCTATCAGGATATCACGAGCAATTTGTCTCTGCAACGCATGTTATTCGTTCTGCGGAGCTTCCGCACTTCTGACGGCCTCAATAAAAGCCCTGATTTTTGAAACATCCTTTCTCCCCTGACTCTCCACACCGCTTGACACATCAATCCCCCACGGATGAACCTCCCGGATTAACTCACCAACGTTTGCGGCGGTGAGTCCTCCGGCAACAATTACCGGTAAATCATCCGGCATCTCTTTTGCCAGCTGCCAGTCAAAGGTTTTCCCTGTTCCGCCGCGGGCATCTCCTGATGCGGTATCAAGAAGAAAGATGAGCTTTCCCTGAGCCAGCAGACTGTGTCCCACAGCAATCGCATCAAGGGCGTCGTCAATTTTTGTGTCATTAGATATATGAATCGCTTTGATAACAGGACGTGAAATTTGGCAGCAATACTCACAGGTCTCATCCCCGCTTAGCTGCACCCGATCCAGGTGGCAATAATCAGCGATGCGGTTAACCTCCCGCACCGGTGCATTCACAAAAACACCAACCACCTCCGGACAGGGTTTCAAATCATGAACCGCCTCTGCCAGTTCCCGCGCCTTTTCCGGAGATACCTGCCGGCGACTTGGGGCAAAAACCATGCCGATGAAATCAGCACCCGCCTGTGCCGCCGCCAGGGCATGTTCTACCTCTGATAGACCACAGATTTTTACTCTGGGCACAATAGTTCCTTCATCTTAGCCGCAATATCAGCTACGGACATCAAGGCCTCGCCGATAAGAACCGCATTGACCCCGATGCCTTCCAGCATTTTTATGTCAGCCCGGCTTTTAATACCGCTCTCGCTGACTACAATTTTCTCCGGCGGGATAAGCGGTCGCAGACGTCCGGTGGTGGCAAGGTCAACCGTAAAGGTTTTCAAATCCCGGTTGTTGATGCCAATAATCCCGGCACCACTTTTAAGGGCATATCCAAGCTCGGTTTCATTGTGAACCTCCACCAGACAGGTCATGCCCAGCTCATGACTGAGAGAAAGCAACCCCCCCAGCTTCTCCGGTGTCAGAACCGCCGCAATGAGTAGCAGGCAATCCGCCCCGTAAGCACGGGACTCATAAATCTCGTAGGGGTCGGTAATGAAGTCCTTTCTCAGCAGGGGCAATCTCTTATTCCCAAGTTTTTCCCCGATTTCTTTGAGGTAGTTCAGACTACCCTGGAAATAGTTTTCTTCGGTCAATACTGATATGGCTGAAGCGCCGTTACCTGCGTAGATTCTGGCTATCTCCAACGGCTCAAAGTCGCTGCGGATAACACCCTTAGAGGGCGATGCCTTCTTTACCTCAGCAATAAGCCGGATACGCTCACCACTTAAAGCCCCGGCAAAATCCAGCGGCGCCGGCTGACCTGAGGCCATCCGCCGCAGTTCCGTTACCGGAAACTGGCGCTTTCTATTTTCAAGCTGCTCCAGCTTATGTGCCACAATCTCATCCAGAATCATTGTTTTAGCTCAGGCTCTGGCTGTATTTAACAAACTCGTCCAGCTTTGCCAGGGCTTGTCCTTTTGCCACAACCTCTCTCGCCAGCTTAAGCCCTTCGTCCAGTGTTTTTACTTTATCCCCGGCAAGGACCGCCCCCGCCGAATTCATCAGCACCACATCCAGCTTTGCACCTTTCACATTACCACCCAGAATATCACGCATCATGGCGGCATTTTCCTGCGCGGTGCCCCCCTTCAGGCTATCCAGACTTGCCACAGGAATACCAAAGTCCTCCGGGGTTATATCATAGCTCCTGATGCTGCCATCTTTTATCTCACGAACCCGGGTTTTCCCATTGATGGTGATTTCATCCAGCCCGTCTTCACCATGAACAATGAGACCATGCTGACAGCCCAAACCCATGAGCACCTGCGCCATCTTGTCCACCACTGCCCCGTCAGAGACACCCAGCACCTGAGTCTTGGCTCCGGCAGGGTTGGTGAGAGGGCCTAGAATATTGAATATTGTCCGTATGCCAATCTCACGTCTGGGGGCAGAGGCGTATTTCATCGCCGGATGAAACATCGGGGCGAACATGAAACCAATGCCAACTTTCTCAATACATTTCTGCACATTCTCGGCATTGAGATCAATCTTGACCCCCAGGGCTTCCAGCACATCGGCACTGCCACAATGACTGCTCATGGCGCGGTTGCCGTGCTTGGCCACCTTAAGACCCGCCCCGGCGGCAATAAAAGCGGTTGCCGTGGAGATGTTAAAGGTGGCGGCGGCGTCCCCGCCAGTGCCGCAGGTATCCAGCAGTTGCCCGGCAACAACAACTGGGACTGCCTTCGCCCGCATCGTCCGGGCAAGCCCGGTGATTTCCTCGGCGGTCTCACCTTTAATGCGAAGCGCCGTCACAAAAGCACCAAACTGTGCCGGCGTCGCCTCACCGCTCATGATCTCTTCCATCACCGCCGCGGCTTCATCCATCGTTAAAGATTTCCCTGAAACCAGGGTTCCGATTGCTTCTTTAATCATTATGTTTCACCTCTACTATATTTTGTTCGCCTTCCGTAACACACTCTTCTATGTCAGGATTCCTTTCAAGATATAGGTATGTAACCCAACTACGCTTATGCATATCTTTATATTCAACAGCGATAATACCAGCTTTATTTTGTTTAACAATGCTGGCTAATTGTGGCAACCAACCCTCTTTTAATTTTATTCTGGTATCAATTCTACTTATGGTTGCTTGCCACTCTTCATTAGGAGCTAAATATCCCTTTCTATCGACAGCGAACCGTGTTTCTTCTCTATGCCACAAAGCAGCCTCCAGATTAATCGCAGGCCCGCTACCAGCATTATGTATAGCTATCATAAATTCGGTTGGATAACTATTCCCCTGACATTCCTCCCACTGAAGAAGTTCATTCTTATTCAGGTCAAGTCTCAGTAAAAGATAAGGCCGTGCTTCGCTCAAACGTTGCTCTCTCATTTCCTCAGCTTGTTCTTTTGCAGCCTTGCTTATTGAGCGTGTGAGCAAGACGTAAACGATAGTAACTCCAACAAGCACCACCATTGAAACTGCCTGTATCCAATCAGTTAACGTCATTTTCTTACCCCAAGGCTACTTTACTGGATATTATATAACTTAAGGAAATTTCTTAAAATATCCTTCCCTGCCTCGGTCATAAAGGACTCAGGATGGAACTGGATACCCTCTACCTGATATTTACGGTGCTTTATCCCCATGATGGTGCCGTCTTCCGTCCAGGCGGTTACCTCAAGACATTCGGGAAGCCCCTCACGCTCAACCATCAGCGAGTGATAGCGGATGGCGGAGAAGGGATTGGACAATCCATTGAATAATCCCTGTCCGTTGTGATGGATAAAAGAAGACTTGCCGTGCATAATCTTGCCGGCTAGCCCGACCTTCGCACCGTAGCTGTAGCCGATGCACTGGTGCCCCAGGCAGACACCAAGCACCGGCGTGGTTACGCCAAAATGACGGATGACATCATTGGAGATGCCGGCATGTTGCGGTGTCGAAGGCCCCGGGGAAATGACGATCCCGGCCGGTTTCATCGCCTCAATCTCCCCGATGGTGGTCTTATCATTGCGCACCACCACCACCTTCTCTCCAAGCTCACTGAGGTACTGAAAGAGGTTGTAGGTAAAGCTATCGTAGTTATCTATTAGCAGCAGCATGGCTCCTCCTTGTGATTAAACCTGCGTTATCCGCCTCGCTGATTGCCGTAAGTGAAGCCCGCGCCTTGTTCCGGCTCTCCTCGTACTCCCGCTCCGGCACACTATCGTAGACAATACCCCCTCCCGCCTGGACATAGGCGATGCCATCCTTCATCACCATGGTTCTGATGGCAATTGCCATGTCCATGTTCCCTGAGAAAGAGAAGTATCCGGCGGCCCCGGCATAGACGCCTCTTTTTTCCGGCTCAATCTCGGCGATAATCTCCATCGCACGGATTTTGGGAGCACCGGATACCGTACCTGCCGGGAAGCAAGCCCTGAGGGCATCCATGGAAGTTAAGTCCCGGCGCAGTTTCCCCTGCACATGGGTAACAAGGTGCATCACGTGAGAGTAACGTTCCACGTCCATCAGGTCGCTGACCTTAACCGTCCCCGGTTCACTCACCCGTCCGATGTCATTGCGCCCAAGGTCAACCAGCATGATATGCTCGGCACGCTCTTTCTCATCATGGCGAAGCTCATGCTCAAGGAAAGCATCCTCTTCCGGGGTTTTCCCCCGTGGCCTGGTTCCGGCAAGGGGACGGGTCATAACGGCACCATCCTCCACCCTAACCAGCATTTCCGGGGATGCCCCGATAATATGGAAATCACCGCAGTCGAAGAAAAACATGTAAGGGGACGGGTTGATCGTCCGCAGCGCCCGGTATGTTTCAAAGGGGGTAGCATTTACCCTCTGTGAAAAACGCTGGGAAGGCACCACCTGGATGGCTTCACCCTGCGTGATGTAATCTTTTATCTTCTCGACACCTTTTTCAAACTCCTCTTTCGTGAAGTTGGATGAGATTTTATTCCCATCTGTAACCATGGTCTCCGCTTCCGTCTGTTTTTCCGGCAGTAAAGGCTGGTTCAATCTTTCCACGATAACGTCAATCTTTGCCACCGCTTTTTGATAGGATTCCTCGATGTTCCCGTCAAGATGGGCATGGCTCAAAACCTTTATCTTGTGCGTCACATGGTCGAAGACAAGCATTGTCTCCGTAAACATAAACAGCGATTCAGGCAGACTTAACGGGTCACGTTCCGGGGAAGGTAGTTTCTCAAAGCGTGTTACCGTCTCGTAAGATAAGAATCCGACGGCACCGCCGCAGAACCGGGGCAGACCTTTAATTGGCACGATTTTATATTTGCCAAGCTCTTCGGCGATAGCAGGGAGCGGGTCTTTCTTTTCTTCCCCCCTGGTAATCTGCACCAGGTATGGCTCCGTCCCGATAAAGCTGTACCGCGCCAGTCGCTCACCGCCCTCAACACTCTCCAGAAGAAAAGAATAGCCACCACGGTTAATCTTCATGAAAGCAGATACGGGTGTCTCCAGATCGGCAACAATTTCGCGGTAAACAGGAACCAGGTTCCCTTCCTTTTTCAGTTTCTTGACCTCTTCTAATGCTGGATGATACATATCACCTCCCGTATAAATACAATAAGCCCCCCGCCATAAGGGCGAGGGGCTTTACCTTTCGCGATGCCACCTTAATTGATTGCGAAAATATTGCAATCATCTCTTTTCAGGTACGGTTCCTTCCTTAAAAGAACAATACCCTGGGCTCTGATAACGGTACCCTCTCCGTCAATACCTACTCACCATTCCGTTTGATGGAACGATTTTTCGGCTTGCGACTCCTGAGTCCATTCAGCTTCATGCGCCAGACCGGCTCTCATCTTCCCCGGCTCTCTGTGCTTCGCTGTGAAGCTTACTAGTCTCGCTCGACGTCTTTCGCTAACTTCAATTTCTCTTATTATATAAACCCGCAAACATCCTGTCAAGCATTTTTATGTAAGGTTCTGGTTGATAAATGTCATTGCGAGGAGCGGTAGTGACGAAGCAATCCGTAAAAATCTGGCGCGGGACGGATTGCTCCACGTAGTTTACCCTGAGCGTAGCGTGAGGGCTCGCAATGATAGAGCAACTGCCTATTGAAGCCGTCTCAGAAATGGTTTTTACCCGTCCGGGAGATACAACTCTCTTACACCGACGGTATTTGTCAGGTAAGCTCTAAATGTTTCCTCGCTCCATTTCGCCCCTGATGTCAGGCAGGTTGATAGTTACCCGGTTATTTGCGCTACCGGAAGCTCCTGACGGCTTGCACCCCGGCCGAGTACTGTATCAGCTTCTTCAACTGCTGGGGGTTGCTGCTTACCCGCAGCGCCTCATCAATGGTAACCAGTTGCCTTTTTACCAGGTCAGCCAGTGATTGATCAAGGGTTTGCATACCATCCTTGCTGGAAAGTTGCATAACGCCGTGCAATTCGAAGGTTTTTTTCTCACGGATAATGTTTCTTACAGCGGAGCTGGCAATCATAATCTCGAAAGCAGCCACCCTACCTTTACCGTTAGCACGGGGTAAGAGGGCCTGTGTCAGGATGCCTTCCAGCGCCTGTGACAGCTGCAATCTGATCTGCCCCTGTTGAGCCTCCGGGAAGACATCGATAAGACGGTCAATCGTCTGTGGGGCATCAGTGCTGTGCAGGGTGCCCATCACCAGGTGCCCGGTCTCCGCTGCCCTGATGGCAGCACTGATGGTATCCAGATCACGCAGCTCACCAACAACAATGACATCAGGGTCATGACGGAGTGCGTGAATCAAAGCAATCGAAAATGACCTGGTATCATCACCTAGGTCACGCTGGTTGATCAGACATTTTTTGTCCGAATATAAAAATTCAATGGGGTCTTCGATCGTGATGATATTCTTTTGTTGATTCTCGTTAAGATAGTTTACCATCGACGCCAGGGTGGTTGACTTACCTGAGCCCGTAGGACCCGTCACCAGGATCAGCCCTCTTGGCTTGACGACAAGCTCCTTGCAGATCTGCGGCAAACCCAGTTCTTCGGGAGTTGGAATCTTGAACGGCACAAGCCGGAAGTTGATACTCACCGTGCCTCTTTGTCGCATGACGTTAGCACGAAATCTAGCCAGTCTGGGAACACTATAGGCACAGTCCAGCTCTTTTTCCTGGTAAAAAGTATTTCTTTTTTCTTCATCGGTAATCTGCATGAATACCGCTTCCATATCCTGGGGTGACAGCCTGGGCAAATCATCCTGTGGTACAATCGTCCCATTGATACGTAGCGTTGGCGGGCTTGGCACCTTAAGGTGTAAATCAGAAGCCTCTTTATCAAGCATTAGTTTAAGAAGAACGTCTATTTCGACCATGCTATTTTCCCCTCCTGGCAAAAATCCTGTGCTATTCTAATTTCTCAAAGACAATGCCCGGCTTGAACTAAAATAGTAACAAAGATTACAACCGATCCAGAAACTGCTTTCCCGAATCCAATTATGTCACCTGCCCCATCTTTAGTATCCTGAGTTCTGGATGACTTCTAATAAATCAAGAAATGAAGCTTATTATCGCACTG
>JBDRFO010000015.1:0-2119 GCA_043818655.1 Chloroflexota bacterium | reverse complement strand
CAGGTGACAGCTACTTTTTTAAGATTCCGCGCAATGAGTAAACATTTTGCTATTTGTCATCCTCAGCCGACAACTACGCTTTCAGGCTGTTTCGATATTTGAGGGTACTTTGTATTGAAGGCTGCATTATCGTATTCCGTTAGCAAAGTCTCGATAAGCTCCTTTACGGATATAATCGTATCTAACCTGTAGGCATTAGCCCCGGCAAAAGCGAATCCTTTCTCAAGCTGCCCTTTCTTAGCATTAGTCAAAGCAGCACAAATGCAATATGGTGAGTTTTTAATATCGCAGGTCTTGAGACATGCCCAATGACATTTGAATGGCCTTTTGTTCCCTGCCGATACCTTTTCGAGAAACTGATTCTGTATCGCTCTTCCTGGTAATCCAACCGGGCTATCGATTATAATAAGGTCCTCTTTTCGGCAATTAAGGTAGGCATTCTTAAACTCTATGGAAGCATCGCACTCGTGGGTTGCCACAAACCTGGTTGCCATCTGCACCCCTTGCGCTCCCAACCGGATAAATTTATAGATGTCGGCGCCTGTATACACCCCCCCGGCAGCGATAACGGGAATGTCTTTATTAAAATGCAGCCCATGCGGCTTTATCGCAGAGATTACTTCCGGCAGTATTTTTTCCAGCGCGTAGTCGCGATTACTTATCTGTTCCTTGCTGAACCCGAGGTGTCCACCGGCTAACGGGCCTTCGACAACCACGGCATCAGGCACATGGTTGTAGTGTTTTTCCCAGTACTGGAATATCAGTCTCGCCGCCCGGGCAGAAGATACTATCGGAACAACTTTAACCGTACCTTTTCTTAATCCGTCCGGCAGCAATGTTCGTGGAATCTTCAGCGGCAGTCCGGCACCAAGAAATACCAAATCTACACCTTCATCCACTGCAACCTGTAGAAGGTCATAGTAATCCGTAAGAGCCACCATTATATTCACACCAAGGATACCGTTGGTCATCTTCCTTGCCGTCTTTATTTCTCTTCGCAAGGCTCTTTTGTTAGCTTCCTCATAGTTGCCGTTAGAATCAGGCTCAAGCATTCCAATTCCAGCAGCGGAAATAACACCGACACCGCCCTCGTTAGCCACCGCCGAGGCAAGACCTGATAAAGAAATGCCGACGCCCATTCCTCCCTGAATAATTGGTATATTGGCCTCTAAATCACCTATCCTTAGGGTTGGTAATCTCTTGAAGTCCATGCATCATACTCCTTACCCGTACAGAGGGCGGGTGTACGTACCGATTGGTACCGGCACCGCATAATCAAAGCCTTGCAGCGTGCGGTGTTCCACCGGTTTTCGGATAAGGCGCTCAAGTGCCTGCACCATTGCGGTGTCTTCGCCGGTCACAAATGTGAATGCCTCACCGTCTTTGCCAATTCGCCCGGTGCGGCCGATGCGATGCGTATAGGCATCCGTGCTGTCGGGCATGTCGTAGTTGACGACGTGTGAAATACTTAAAACATCGATGCCGCGGGCGGCAATATCAGTCGCCACCAGAATCTTAACCGAACCGTTACGGAAACCATCAAGCGCAGCCTGGCGCTGGTACTGGGGCATATCACCCTGCAGTGAGGTTGCTCTGAAGCCTGCTCTTGCCAGTTGTTGCGCAACGCGCTCCGTTCGATGCTTGGTACGTGTAAAGACAAGGACAGACTCCGTTTCGGTGCGGCGCAAGAGTTCCTTGAGCAAAGCTGTCTTGAGATGCTGCTTTACGGGGTACAATGCGTGTGAAACCGTGGTTGCCGGTGCCGCATAGCCAATTTGTACCGTGACCGGATCATGGAGGATTTCTTGTACCAGTCGCCGGATATCACCAGGCATGGTGGCTGAGAAAAGGAGTGTCTGCCGTCTGTGTAGTATACACTCCAAAATACCCCTCACGCTGGGGAGAAAGCCCATGTCAAACATCCGGTCCGCTTCATCAATTACCAGAACTTCCAGATGGGATAGATTGATCGTCCCCTTCCATAGGTGGTCGAGTAACCGGCCCGGACAACCAGCAATTATTTCAATCCCGCTGCGTAGGCTCCGGGTTTGCTGTTCCATATTGACACCGCCATAGATGGCAATACTGCGGAGTCCGGTCTGTTTTCCCAATTCATTTG
>JBDRFO010000014.1:0-2248 GCA_043818655.1 Chloroflexota bacterium | reverse complement strand
GGCATCACCCAAGACAAGGTATGCCCGCTTGAAGGGCCGGGCAAATCGGAAGCTGACACCAGCAGAAGCGGCCAGCCGCGACCAGGCTGAAATAGAGAAGGCCAACAAGGGCGGGCCGATTGCCATGGCAGACTTCACCATCAGCAACGAATTATCTCTCAATGAGCTAAAAAAGGAAGCGGAAAGGATTATCGCCAGATTACAATGAACAAAAAGAGTCGGCTCAGTGCTGATGAGTATTTCCTGAAAATAGCCTCTGTAGTTGCTGAGCGCGCCACCTGCCTGCGGCACCATGTAGGTGCGGTAACGGTAAGAGATAAACATATCCTCTCGACGGGTTACAACGGTGCTCCAGCTGGTGCCAAAGACTGCCTGGAGCTGGGATGTCTCCGCGATGAACTGGGGATACCTTCCGGGACAAGGCATGAAATCTGCCGCGGCATCCACGCCGAGCAAAACGCCATTATCCAGGCCAGCCTGCATGGCGTCAGCATTGAGGGTGCCACCATCTACTGCACGCATACACCCTGCGTGCTCTGCGCCAAGATGCTGGTCAATACCAGGATAAAAAGATTCGTCACCTTCGGCAAATATGAGGATGATAGCTTCCTCAAGCTGTTCCGCGAAGCAGAAATAGAAGTCGATATCAAGGAAAGACCTTTAACAAGAATAAGCCACCTCGATTAAAATAGAAGCTGCAGCCTTCAAAATCCGGCTTGCTATTTTCCCGCACAAAGTCTACAAAATTGATTTTTACGGCCACATGTGCTTAAATTTACATGACAGAAACAGGAGATATGAAGATGGATGACTTGAGATTGGAAGCAACCAAAAGAGATATACTGGGCAAGAAAACCAGATTTTTGCGCCGCCAGGGAATAACTCCCGCCCATCTTTTTGGTCACGGCATTGAGTCGCAGGCGCTACAGTGCGATACTGCCCAAATACAAAAGATTATCGCTCGGGCGGGGATGAGTAGAGTTATCAATCTCAAAGTCGATGATGATAAGCAGCCAAAGAGCGTATTTATCCGCGAAATTCAGAGGGAGCCAGTCAGCAGGCAATTGCTCCACGTTGACCTCTATCAGGTGAAGAAGGGGGAAAAGATAAGAGTAGATGTGCCCATTATCATCATTGGCGAGGCCCCCGCATTAAAGGCAAAGGGACGCATGTTAGCTCACGGCATTACCACCCTGAGTCTTGAGAGCCTGCCGGAGAAACTCCCCGCTCGGATAGAGGTTGACATCAGCTCACTGGAAGAAGTGGAGCAGGCAATACTCGTGAAGAACATTGTCCTTGGCCCGGAAGTCACGGTTCATGAGGACCCCGAACAGCTAGTTGTCAAGATCAGCGAAGCGTTTGTTGAGGTAGAAGAAGAAGCGAAAGAAGTTGTTGCCGAAGAAGAGGCTGAAGCTGGAGCAGAAGCACTGGCTGAAGGGGCAACAGAACAGAAGCCTGACGAATAAGCCGGAGATAGCTAAGCGCACATACTACAGCGTAAGCTACGCTATTAGAATTTAGCGATGGTAATTGATTTTCATACCCACGTGCTGCCTCCCCACATCAAGGGAAGCCGCAGACATTACGCTGATAAAGACCCGACCTTTGCCCTTCTTTACTCCAATGATAAGGCTAGAATTGCCACTGCTGACGAACTTATTGACAGCATGGATAAAGATGGGGTTGACATCTCCGTTATCGTCAATTACGGCTGGACAACACATGAGCTATGCGTGGCAACCAACGACTATATTCTGGAATCGATTGCCCGTTATCCCCAACGTCTGATCGGCTTCTGTGCGATACAACCGCAGTCACCGGAAGCCGCCATTGCCGAAATCGAGCGCTGTGCTGAAGGCGGCATAAAAGGGGTGGGGGACTTACGTCCGGATATGCAGTCAGTCGACTTAGCCGATGCCGAGGCAATGCAGCCCATCGTTGAGGTATTAAGGAAGCATAACCTGATACTGATGACACATGCCTCAGAACCGGTTGGGCATACCTATCCGGGCAAGGGGAATATCACCCCGGATAAGATTTATCCTTTCATCACTCACTTCCCCGATTTGACCATCATCTGCGCTCACTGGGGCGGGGGGTTACCTTTCTACGCATTAATGCCGGAAGTAAAGGAAGCCATGCGAAATGTTTACTTTGACACCGCCGCCTCTCCTTTTCTTTACCGCCCACAGATATATCAGCAAGTAAGCCAGCTCGTCGGTGCTGATAAGATTCTTTTCGGCAGCGA
>JBDRFO010000013.1:0-3812 GCA_043818655.1 Chloroflexota bacterium | reverse complement strand
GCATAACTGACCTTTCCCACTCCTTGAGAAATCGCACCGAAGGCCTCAGGCTACCCTTCTCCGACTTCCATGTGGCTGCGTTGCCTCCTCTCTTCAAGTATCGTTTCTTGTTTCGCTTGAGTGTCCTGGATAGTATTACGTCACGCGGGTCACGAACCATGTAGAGCACCCTCGCATCGGGAAAATCAGAGAAAAGCCGCTGCCAGTGCAACTCGTAGTGTGGATGTTTTACTACCCATCGTGAATAGCTCCCTTTACCTGTGGCGCGCTCGAAGCCATACATCAAAGAGATGAGGGCAAGGACGGTCGCAGACCTCCTTACCGTCTCCTTCTTTTTCTCTAACAGAAGCCTGAAACACTCGTTTGCTGCATACTCGAAACGATGGTAATCAAAACCATCATACTTCCTGTGCTCGGGGTGAAGTTCGTCCAGAAAACTCTTTTTCCCCTGCAAACGTAGAAGGACCTTTTCCTTGAACAAAGCTCGAAGCATGTCCCGGATTCCTTCTCCAGGGGTCTCGCGCGGTTCAACATAGAGGTATTCCTCTGGAAACACCAGTAAATCCGGATGATCGTCAAGCAGTGCCGCCATAAGGGTCGTGCCGGAGCGGGGGCATCCGGCTATGAAAGCGGCGCGATTTTCTATACTCCCCATCATGCGCAAAAAGCCTTTCTAAGACTGTCGAGCAGACTCAAAAATAGGATCAATGTCCGTGCGGTCTACGATTAAAAAGGCCACTCCATCTTGGATGCGGTAGGCCCGGTCCGCCGCATTTATTAGGGCGGGTTGATGCGAAATGGCGAGAATCGTAAGCTTTCCCCGAAGCCGACGCAGTGTATCGCAGATGCTCGCCTCGCTCTCGGGATCCAGTCCGCTCGTCGCCTCATCCAGAATCAGCAGCACCGGTTTATGTACGAGCGCCCTTGCGATAGCGATGCGTTGCCGCTGACCGCCTGACAGCTTACCGCCCCGTTCCCCCACGGTGCTGTGCATCCCCTGCGGCAGGGTTACGACGAACTCCCATGCTCCGGCCGCAAGCAGGGCGTTTTCCACATCCTTTTCGCTCAACTCAGCGGCGCCGAGTGTCACGTTTCTCATTACAGTATCATGCAACAGCAAGGTTTCTTGCGGAACGTAGCCGATCATTCGGCGCCAGCTTCTGATGTCAACCGTTGCAAGAGGCAGATCATCAATCCATATCTGCCCCCTCTGAGGCTGCAGCAGCCCCATTATCAGATCCGCCACCGTGGTTTTCCCTGCTCCCGATGCGCCGGTAATGGCAGTAAATAAACCTGCAGGGAATTCAAGTGATGCGTTATGCAGCACCCAAGATTCTCCATACTTGAAACTGACACGATCCAGGCGAACGCACCGCCCAAGCTTTGGCATCCGTCCCCCGAACACCGCTTCTCGCTCACGCTCGGCCTCACTGATCTTATTCTGCAATGACCAATATGCACTTTCAAAGATCACCATTTTCTGATACTCCTCCTGCACCTTGGTCATCCGAGACACCAGACCTGCAAGCAGGAATACCAAAACCATTATGGAAGCCAGCGGTAAGGCCCAGTATACGAGCGTCACATAAAGTCCAAATGCGAGAAAGGCGGCAAGCATTGGCTCTTGAAGGGCTTGGAGAGCCGCTTTACTGAATACCTGTTTTTGCAAGGCCTTATTCAAGCGATTGGTTTCAGTTTCAAGCACAGCATCTGCCAGGTTTTCACGCGCCATGGCCTTGAGCGGTTTTATTGATTGCAGGCTATCGGTCAAACGTGCAAGCGAGGACTGTAACAGTGATGTTTGCCGTGCGCCGGCACGCCGTGCCATTCGGACAAAGCGGTTTAATCCATATAGCAGGACCGCCCCCATGAATATTGCGGCGAGCATTGCCTTCCATGAGACCAGGAGGGCAATTGACGCATAGACTGTGGCTTGTATGAGAAAGGCCGCCATTTTGGCCCCGCAAAGGTAGGCCTCGGATGCACGCATAGCCTCGGTGGCGAAGGCATTTGCAAGACCGCCCACGGGTTGGCCAAGGTAGTATTCCCAGCGAGTGCTAAGGAGAGCGCGAAGCAATGCAAGACGCAGGTCGGTGGCCACATGGGCAACCGCATAGCCGACCCGCTTGTTAGCCAATAGCATGAATACGCTCTTCAGTACGATACCAGTGACCAACACCGTCAGCAGCACACCGATAGTCGGGCTCAGCCCTAACGCAGAGAGGGCTTGCGTCACAAAATGTGTCAGGGTGGAAGAACCTCTTGCGGATATAGGGCCCTCCCCAAGCCCACTGCCGCTGACACTGCCAAGCAGAGGGAGAAGTGCGGTAAGGCCGAAACCTTCTGCGATACTTGCCAGCAGCAAGGCAAGCAGCATAATTGCGCTTTGAAGGGGATAAGTCCGAGCAAAGGTTATCAGAAGACGCATATGTATTAATACCCAGCGGCCTCGCGACGGCAGATTCGGCAAGGTCCGGCCCGATGTGGGAATCCTTTTCAGCTCATCTGCGCAGGCTCGGCAACATCCCGAAGAGAAGCAAATGCTCCGCAGACCTGCTCCAACTGTTCCGGGGTATGTCCAGCGCTCACGCTGCAACGCAGCAGCAGATCCCCGTCCGGCGTGGCAGGCGGCAATGCCACGTTCACATATACCCCACGTTCCAAAAGCCCGTTCCAAAGCGTCAATGCCTGTTCTTTAGTCTTCAGGCGCACAGCAATAATGGGACTTGGCTCCGGACCAAGAACAAAACCCATTTCGTGCAGTCTCTGATATAACTTCAGGGCATTCTCCCAAAGCCGGCTGCGCAACTCGGGACGGCTGCGTAAAATCTTTAGGGCTGCGCGGGTGGAGGCAATAATTGCTGGAGAAGGTGATGCAGTGAAAATGTATGGTCGACTGGCATAACGGACCAGTTCCAGCTCCGGATGATTGCTTACACAAAAGCCACCTATCGTGCCTAAGCTCTTGCTGAAGGTTCCGACGATGAAATCAACGTCATCCTCAACCCCGGCCTCCTCCGCGAGACCACGGCCGTGTTCGCCGAGAACCCCCACGGAATGGGCTTCATCCACCAAAAGGCAGGCACCATACTTGTTCTTTACATCAGTGATATCGGACAGCATCGCACGATCGCCCAGCATGCTGTATATTCCTTCCACAACGATCAGGGTATTTTTTGTCCGGTCGCCCAGTCGTCGTAAACGCTTCTCAAGATCACCTACGTCGTTGTGTTTAAAAAGCATGAATTGGGCTCCGCCCAAACGGCACCCATCATAGATGCTTGCATGACAGTCCGAATCTATGAGGATAACATCCCCGGGTCCTGCCAAAGCCGCCAGCATCCCCAGGTTAGCCACATATCCGGTTGAAAATACAATGGCTCCCTTGCGCCCGAAAAATTCTGCTAATTCGCGTTCCAGCGCGATATGGCCAGCGTAAGTCCCATTGGCCATTCGTGACCCGGTGGTGCCAGTCCCTTCTTGCTGAAGAGCCTCACACGCCGCCCGGATACATTCTTGATCAAAAGTAAGGCCCAAATAGTTGTTGGTGCCGGCAAGAACTGTGCGGCGACCGTTTATTACTGCTTCAAAAGGAGTAATAAAACGTTCCACGGCTTCCTTGGTTTTGCTGGTGCGCATGCCCCCTAGAATTCCTGCAACCCTTACCTGGATAAGAAAAGGCTTATTGTCCAGTGCCGCAATTAGCGGTTCTACTGCGGGGGTACCTATATTCACTAAAACAAATCCTGCTGTCTGTCTGACAGACAAATTCTCATCCACCAGGCCAACAATCAAAGCTTCAATTGCTGGTA
>JBDRFO010000012.1:0-3441 GCA_043818655.1 Chloroflexota bacterium | reverse complement strand
TCATCCCATCTTTTGGTCGAGTTACCCGGCAAGATGGCATTTTTGAGCACCATTCAGACTAACCACTCCTGCACGCATCAAATTAGCTTCACTGAGAAAGCAGCTACATTTATTTATTACGGGTTGAAATAAAGCATTTTCATCGAGGTCGGCATTTTGCTGGAAGAAGTCCCCGCCGCCGCCCATCCCCAAAATTACCCTCCAAATATTGAAGCTTACAATTGGAAATACTCGGATTGTCCAGAAAAGTCCACCAAATATTTTTTATTGGCGGGCTGATAAATTGCCAAGATCTGCCACAGCGCTCAGGGGAATGAGTTCGGGCTGAAGCAGCAATCCAATATTGCTCCTCCCGGATAAGCAGAGGAATTGAAGGCTTTCAACATCGTGTCAAATGCCCTCATCAGCCTATTTTGCTACCGCATCTTTGAGTTTCTTTCCGGCAACAAACTTCGGAACTTTCTTGGCCTTGATTTTAATCTCTTTGCCAGTCTGGGGATTTCTACCCGTATAGGCTCCGTATTGCCTTACAGCAAAGCTACCAAAGCCTCTGATTTCAATCCTTCCTCCCTTCCTGAGCGTCTCCGTGAAACCATCGAAGATGAGATTGATGATCTTGCATTTATTTCCGTCAGGTTTTCTTTCTTGGCAAGTGCGGCGATCAGATCAGATTTATTCATGGGTATGGCTCCGTATAAGAAATTAAGTTTGAAGATACGTTACGCGGCAATAAAAAAAGGGAATTACCCGAAAAGCAAAGGTAATTTTCACGAACACGGTCAAAAAGGGCGTCTCAGGTCATGTTTTGCCATAATTCTTGCCCAGTTTTCAGTATAACACCTGGCCTCTACACATATTAATATCTATACGACAAATGTCGCCATAACCAAATGATATCACAAAGCATTATCTCTTTATCGTAACCACTCCCCATCCTCACGATCCCATAAGCACCCCCAGTTTTATAACCCAAACTAACCCGATCAACTCCCAAGGAGGAAATTGCCTATGAAAGCCAGTACAATTGCCAAAAGTGATCCAGAGATCCGCAGAGAGAAAGTAACAGTAACGCCGGACATGAGCCTAAAAGAAATCATGGAAAAGCACGGTATTTCTAAGACCTGTGCCTGGAATGCCCAGAAGCGATGCTGGTTTGTCAAAAATTACAGTCGCAATCAGATTATAATTGACCGCGATCACTTCAATCCTGAGCTGTGTTATTCAATAGCCAAGCAGGTCTTCTGGAAAAGACTGAGAAACAATCCTGTAGCCATGTCCATAAGAGACGATCTGCTTCAGGAAGCCGTGTACATTCAATTTATCCAGTCAGGCAAGATAAAAGCCGGAGCCAATGAGAAATACAATGAACGCTATGGCTTTTGGTGGGCGGCTTATAATGGCATGATGGAAGCCATACTTTCAATTTGCTTTCAGCTCCGGTCTTCGTCAGGGCGAGCAGTGCGGTTTAAAGATCGGCGATATCGACTGGGAAAAGCAGATTATTCGTGTTCGGCGGGGCATTACCAAAGATGAAGATGGGAAGAAAATGGAAGGGCCGACGAAAAATATCTCTAGTCGCAGGGACATTCGGTTTAGCCCGGAAATCCATGAGGTTCTGAGGGCACAGCTGGCAATTTATGAAAAGTTCAACGGCGAGTACTTCTTTTGCGATGAAAACGGTGGAGATATACTGCCGGCAAGCCTTAGAAAAAGGGTATGGGTTCGAGCCTTGAAGAAGGTAAACATGCCATTTCGGGAGATGAAACAAACCCGGCACAGTTTTGCCACTATAGCCTTGAGCTGTGGAGAAAGCCCTCTGTGGGTTGCAAAAACCATGGGGCACAGAGACACGGATATGATTATTCGGGTCTACGGAAAATATGTTGAAAATGCCGCAGGTTCAAAAGACAGAACGATGCTAAATGCGGCCTACCGATGTGCCATGAGTAAAGATGAGGAAGAAACGGTAAAATAAATTTATGGCACAATTATGGCACAAAGTGCACAAAAAAGGGGTCACAAATACCCTTGACGGCTTGCAACCCCTCGTTTTGATTTGGCTGGGGGAGAGGGGCTCGAACCCCCATTCACGGAGTCAGAGTCCGTTGTCCTACCATTGAACGATCCCCCAGTGCTGAAATAAATTGGTGGCGGTGCAGGGAATCGGACCCCGGACACTACGGATATGAGCCGTATGCTCTAACCATCTGAGCTACACCGCCTTCCGAGCGTCTTCTATTATAGTTAGGGCTTCTTGTCAACCCCCGATTGAAGCGCTTTTTATAAGCACAGTTAAGTCTGCGAAACTACCGGTGATCAATTCTGCCTTGTATCGGCGGCCGCAATTTGTTAAGGGAAAAGATTGCGGGGTGATTTTTTACGAGGAAATTAGTAAGTTAGAACTTGCTTTGTACCAGAAAGCAAATTCGTTAATGCATTTATTCCGTTCAGCGGGACCAGGATTAATGAGCAGGATGAAAGGCAAGCAATATCCATCCGTGGCGAAGGCCACAACCGCCGAGCACATCGGCATGGTTAAGGAAATATTCGGCACCATCACCGAGCGGTACGACTTTCTGAATCACTTCCTCAGCCTAAGGCGAGATTTCTTCTGGCGGCGCTTTGCCGTCCAACACATGCGTTTTTTCCAGACGCAGCGTTTACTGGATGTGGCCTGCGGCACCGGCGATCTGGCTATGGATGCCGCATTGCGCTACCCTTATATTGAGGCGGTGGGACTTGATTTCGTCAAAGAAATGATGGTTAAAGCCCGGTCCAAGCTGAGCAAGGCCGGACTCACCCGCCGCATCCGGTTGGTTTTGGGCGACGCCACCGGGCTGCCTTTTGCCGATGACAGTTTTGATGTCGTTTCTATCGGCTTTGGGATAAGAAACATCCCCGATCGACTCCGGGCCCTGCAGGAAATGACCCGGGTGGCGGCGCCGGGGGGACAGGTGCTGGTCCTGGAAATGACCGTGCCCAGCAACAGGAACTTCCGGATGTTGCATATTTTTTATCTGGAGCAAATACTGCCCCGTCTGGCGAGATCATTTACCGCCAACGCCAATGCCTATATTTATCTGGCCGATTCCATCAAGAATTTCCCCCCCCCCGATCAATTTGCCGCTCTGATGGCCGAGGCCGGTCTGACCGAGGTAAAAAAATACCCTCTTACCCTCGGTATTACCTACCTGTTTTCAGGCGTTAAGCCGTCTATCTGAGTTCGGCGACATATGCGGCGATATTCCGGCAATCCGTTCCAGATGGATCATGCTTCCCACAAAGACAGGCCGCGCCTCTGCTTTACTCCACTTTTTTAAAGGCTTTACCCTTGGCGCCGCAGACGGGGCACGTCTCGGGCGCCTCCTTCTCTACCGTGTAGCCGCAAAGGGGGCAGACGTAGTAAGCATAGCCTTCCCCCGCTTTTTCCAGGTTAGCCAG
>JBDRFO010000011.1:0-2445 GCA_043818655.1 Chloroflexota bacterium | reverse complement strand
AACAATGGAAAAGGGTGCAAATGCCTCCTTTAAGCTGACAAAAGCACCCAGTCAATTATATGAAATAGCTGACTTTCAATCTAAAATAGAAAAATTCTCTGGCGAGTTCAATAAAATATAACAAATCGTTCAAGCGGACGGCAAACAACGCCGCCGCTTAACTCTACGTTAGGTTATTATTCTACGGAGTATCTCTATGAGTAAAGCACCAAGAACTATCCACGCAATCCTGGTTACAATGCCAATTATAATTTTTGGTGCTGTATTTTCCTCCAGATGCTGCAGATATTCTAAGCCCTTGCATGTGATTGTAACTTCCATAAGGGACTGGCTACCACATGCCGAAGCGTCTGAACCAGAAAGGTATTGTTCTTTGTATAATTTGTAGAAAATCTCGAAAGGAGGGGATATGTTGTCTCCTATGTCTCCGATTGGCTCATGGGCACGTACGTATTTAAGAGCGATGATTAAACTTCTAACAGATGATGGCATTGTGCGCCTCCCTTTCGATAGACGTGCTCCGCTGGCATCTATCTTGAGCGATTTCTTTTTGATTGCAGGTGTTTACTATGTCTTTCATATTCTTTTAACCTAACGTTGAGGATGAGTTGCAACCGGGTTATAAAAAAAGAGATTCGCGTTAATCCCAAGGCTATTATTTTATCAGGAATTCAAAGCTTATGAAAGGTTCAGGTTGTCAACTCCATCCTGTTGTTGGACGAAAGGGTGTTTCTCCTATGGAGTTTTCTGAAAACCCATACAGGGGTTCAAATCGAGTAATCCGGCTGATTTCGGACCCTGAACGCCCAGAGACGAGAAGCATTTTACCACAATAGATCCCCTGAAGCGTTGAATAGGTTTCGTAAAAGATGCCAAAACCGACTCTATGGGCAGTGGTGTCCACTGGCCGAAGATGGCGCCGGAAAGAGAGATGCGCTGTGAAGTCCTCATGCCGCCATCCTCAGCGGTGGAGCCTGGCCACGATGATAAACATGGACAGTCCTCAGCATAGCCCCGCAACGCGGACACAGGTTTCCCTCCCAATCCGGAAACATGCGAAGCAGAAGTTCATGTGCATCGGGCAGATCCGTTAATGGTTCGTATTTGGGCTGATGCAGCTGCGCTCTGGCTTCATTGAGTTTGCCCCGGCAGTTGGCGTGAAACAGGCCGTAGGAGCGAACAACATGCGTGCCTTTCTCCGGCACGTGTTTTAGAAGCCGGCCGATGAATGTCTCCGCCTTTACGCGGAAGGTGCGATTGCCATGCTTTTCCGGATGAGCGTAGGAGATGGTGACACTTTCTCCGTCGTAAGCGACTATCCGTTTCTCGGATATGGGCCCCCGCCGAAGATACCTGCCCACGTATTTGTATACCCCCTCGGCATGCTCGTAGGCAGGCTCGATATCCGCATGCCATCTCTTCCTCCCAAGCTTGTTAAGCAGATTGAGGCACTGCTGCACGCTCATCCCCTCCGGCGCAACAAGAAGCCGATCTTTAAGCTTGCTCTTGCCTCGTGCGCTCACTTTGTTGAATCTCTCACGAAGATAGGCCAAAAATTTACCTCGAAACTTCGATGCCAATACCGGTGTGGGAAGCAGAAAATCACCGTCAGCTTCTTTCCATTGACCCTCCGAATCCAGACCTCCAGCCGTGACGATGAAATGCAGGTGACAGTGCTCCTGCATCTCATCATCCCAACTCTGAAACACACCAAGTGCCCCAGGAAATGCACCCAGCCAACGCTCATCACCAAGCAGTTCCCTCAGGGAGTCCCAGGCGGCACGCAACATCAAATCAGTAAAGACCTTCCGATTAAAACGCCAGATCCCGTGAAGCTCATGGCTGATCGTGAACACAATGTGAAAGTACCGGCAGGAAAGGGCCTGCCGCCGACGTCGCTCAAGCCACAACTCGGTTTCAGTCCCACCGCACTGGGGGCAACTGCGGTGCTTGCACGAGTTATGAAGCAGAACCCTGTAATCTCCATTGGGGCATTCATCAACGTGAAAGCCTTGCTGCCGCGTGCGGCACGTCATGATGTTCCAAGCAGCCCGCCGCTCGCGCTCGCTCACTGCGCGCTCAGCCCGATAGCTTTCAAAGCCATCACGAAATATCCTTTGTACGATCCCCGGTTCCATCCACACCCATTCCAGCAGGCTCCACGTCGGCCTTGCACTCGCGCAACAGCTCCTCCGCACGCTTCTCCCCAAACTCCACCACCATCTGATCCCATATCTCCGATTTACGCAACTCCCGCTGAAAGTTCGCCGTGAGGAGGTCGGAAAACTCCTTCAAAAAACTCTTGCCTGATCCCTTCTTCCGGCCCTTGAGTCGTCTACCTTTACCCATATCCAATTCCTGATGATAAGATCATCATTCGTCCAACGTAAAGGGTAACTTGCGCCCTGCTTTTTAGGGCGTCAAGTTGACCCGCTGGTTAGGAGG
>JBDRFO010000010.1:0-12164 GCA_043818655.1 Chloroflexota bacterium | reverse complement strand
CACCTTTTGTTTTACCGATGGTAAGACGATTGTCCCAATGTTGCCTGCCTGCGACTACAAGCCAGTCTTTGACGGCAATCTTGGCCCCAACACCGGCGGCATGGGCGGTTACAGCCCGCCGGAGTTTTACACACCTGAGATGGCGGTTAAAGTGATGGAGACCATTATGGAGCCAGCGATTAAGGCGATGGCAAAAGAAAAAAGGCCTTATCAGGGTATGCTTTACCCCGGTCTTATGATTACGAATGATGGGCTAAAAGTGATGGAGTACAACTGCCGGTTCGGCGACCCGGAGACACAGGTTATCCTGCCCCGGCTCAAGACAGACATGGTTGAGATTATGCTGGCGGTGATCGAAGGCAGACTCAGTCAGATAAAGGTTGAGTGGAGTCAGGACGCCTGTGTAGGAGTGGTTATGACTCCCGGCGGATACCCCGGTAAACACCAGACAGGTTTACCCATCAGCGGGCTTGATGAGCTAGATAAAGAAGTCCTTGTCTTTCATGCCGGCACGAAAATCGGTACGCAGGGACAGGTGCTGACCAGCGGCGGCCGTACACTCAATGTCGTGGCTACGGGCAAGACCTTAGCCGAAGCAAGAGAAAAGGTCTATGCCAATTTGCCCAGAATCCACTTTGAGGGCTGCCACTACCGGAAGGATATCGCCCTGATTAAAGAGGCGTAAAACCCCCTTACCTTATTTTTTGCTTATCGTCAAACGTCCTTTCACGATTGTCATTGCGAGCTAAGCTATGCAATCTCAATTGACACAGGGACGGATTGCTTTGTCACTGCGTTCCTCGCAATGACAAATGTAGGGTTGAATTTACACCGGGAAGTGTGGCATTATGTCCTCGTTAGACCCGGCGTCAGATGGGTCTAACGCCATTTTATCCGACATGCCTTACAAAAGGAGGATTAAAGAAACATGCCGATAGTCGCTGTTGTGATGGGAAGCAAATCCGATGCTGAGATGATGCAGCCGGCTGCCGATGTGCTGGAATCACTCGGTATTACCTGCGAGGTGAATGTTATCTCGGCACACCGTACGCCGGAAAAAGCCCGCGCGTTTGCCAAATCGGCTGAGGCGCGTGGCATTGAGGTCATCATCGCCGGGGCAGGCTATGCCGCCGCCCTGCCCGGTGTCCTGGCAAGCTGGACGAATATCCCGGTGATCGGTGTCCCCCTGCCTTCCAGTGAACTAAAGGGGGTTGATGCCCTCTATGCCATTGTCCAGATGCCCGCCGGTATTCCGGTCGCCACCATGGCAATCGGCACCGCCGGTGTCAGAAACGCCGCTTATCTTGCCGCCGCCATTCTGGGACTGAAGTATGATAAAATCAAAGAGAACTATGCTGATTACAGGAGCCGTTTACAGGGAGATGGAAAATGATTGAGCGCTACTCCAGACCAAAGATGAAGAAGGTCTGGTCTGATAAAAATAAGTTTGGCAAATGGCTTGAGGTTGAGATTGCTGTCTGTGATGCCTATGCGAAAATGGGCATCATCCCGCAGGATGCCCTGCCCCGGATAAGGAAGGCACGCCTCAACATGAAGCGCATGGAGGAGATTCTGGCGGTGACGCACCATGATGTGACCGCCTTTCTGGGGTCGGTCGGGGAGAGTATCGGCGAGGAGGCGCGCTATCTCCACCTCGGTCTTACATCCTCCGATGTGATGGATACTGCGCTTGGTTTGCAGCTGGTGGAAGCCTCCGACCTGCTCATGCAGGATATTGAGGCACTCACTTCCGCCATTGCGGAAAAAGCAGTTGCGTACAAATATACCCCGATCATGGGACGCACCCACGGCATCCACGCCGAGCCGACCACATTCGGTCTGAAGCTGGCGCTCTGGGTTGAGGAGATGAAACGCAACCGGCAGAGGCTTGTCGAAGCACGGAAGGTCATCGCTTACGGCAAAATCTCCGGTGCCGTCGGCACCTATGCGACCCTCTCGCCGGAGCTGGAAGAAAAAGCCCTTGCTAAGCTCAAGCTGACCCCCGCCCCGGTATCAAGCCAGATTCTGCAGCGCGACCGTCATGCCCAGTTCGTGACCACAATTGCCCTGATTGCCAGCTCTCTGGAGAAGTTTGCCACGGAGATCAGGCTGCTTCAGAAAACAGAGACCAGGGAGGTAGAGGAACCCTTCGCCGCCGGGCAGACCGGCTCATCCGCCATGCCCCACAAGCGCAACCCGGAGCTTTGTGAGCGCATCTGCGGGCTGGCGCGGCTCATGCGGGGGTACGCGGTGACCGCCATGGAAAATGTCGCCCTCTGGCACGAAAGGGACATCAGCCATTCCTCCACCGAGCGCATTACCCTGCCTGACTCCTGCCTGCTGCTGGACTATGCCTTAAATCTTTTCACCGGAATTATCAAAGGACTGCTCATCTACCCGGAGAAAATGCGGGAGAATATCGATGTTACCAGGGGATTAATCTTCTCCCAGCGAATCATGCTCGCCCTGATTAATAAAGGGCTTTCACGAAAAGAGGCGTACGAAATTGTCCAGCGAAATGCGATGCAGGTCTGGCAGGGCAAGAAAAGATTTATTACCCTGCTCAAATCTGATGCCGAGGTTACGGCCAAGCTGCCGGGAAAAGAGCTTGAGTCCCTCTTTGACGTGCAGTATTACCTGCGCTATGTTGATGATATTTTCCAGCGATTGGGTCTTACCGGCTCGCAGGTTAACGAAAAAGCCGGTGCCGGAGTGGCATCCGGGCTGGCACCGAGGTCATTATGAAAAGCACTGATGTATTGACAAAAACAGAACTACCGCTGCCACTATTCAGCCGTGGCAAGGTGCGGGATACCTATGAGCTTGGCGATAAGCTGCTCATGATAACCACGGACCGCGTCTCCGCGTTTGATGTTGTCCTGGGGAGCGGCGTCTCAAACAAGGGTAAGGTGCTGAATCAGCTCTCCGCCTTCTGGTTCGAAAAGACAAAGAGCATCATCACCAACCACCTGATAGAGGCAATTTCTGACGTAAAGCGTCTTGATGTATATACTCCACCAGCAAGCCGTTTCTCCTATCCTCCCTATCTTGCGGGGCGGTCAATGGTCGTGAAACGGGCAAAACGCATATCCGTCGAGTGCGTCGTAAGAGGCTACCTATCCGGCTCTGCCTGGGCGGAATACAGCCAGCACGGCATGGTCAATGGTATGACACTGCCAAAAGGTTTAAGGGAGAGTGAGGAGCTACCGGAGCTTCTCTTTACCCCCACCACCAAGGCGGAGAGCGGGCACGACCTCCCCATCACCATGAGCGACATTACGAAGATGACTGGTGAAGCCATCGCCAGCGAGATAAAAGAGAAAAGCCTTGCCATCTATTCTTTTGCGAGAAAGTATGCCCTGGAACGGGGCATCATCATTGCTGATACCAAGATGGAGTTCGGGCTGGATAACGACGGAAAACTGATACTGATTGATGAGCTGCTGACGCCGGACTCAAGCCGTTTCTGGGACATATCGCTTTACCAGGTGGGACAGCCTCAGCCAAGCTACGACAAGCAGCCCCTGCGTGACTGGCTCGCCGGAACCGGCTGGAACAAAACGCCTCCCGCCCCCGCGCTTCCGCCGGAGGTTGTCGCGGCAACTACCAAGAGGTATGAGACAGCCTACGAGAGACTGACCGGGAAGAAACTGAGCGATTAGTAAACAGCGCTGCCAGTGCTGTCATTGCGAGCGTCAGCGAAGCAATCCGTAAAATCTGAGTGTGGCAAACGGACTGCTTCGTCGCTTCGCTCCTCGCAATGACAGATACAGTCAATAAAAAACGAAGGGCATTACCCTACTACTTTTTGACCACCAGGCATCCCGCCATCATGTCGTGAAGCCCCTGCTTTTTCTCTGTAAAGGCAATCGTCAGAAAACCAATCCCAAAAATCAGCCCGCTTACCATTCTGCCAAAATATCGCGCGGTCGCCCTGCTAAAGGATATTCTCCTGCCTGCCATATCGGTAACGATAATGCCGAGTGCCATCTTCCCGATTGTTGCCTGCCTAGGCGAGCTTTCCAATACGGCCGTGTAGAGCCAGCCAACCACAAGCAATATAGTATAAGCAGTAACGTCGGAAGTCTCTTGAGACATAATCTGCCCCGTAAAGATACCATGAAAGAATGCGACCACAAATCCGGCAAGAAAAGCAATGACAAATATGACAATGATATCAATAATCAGGGCGATAAACCTCCTCCAGAAACCGGCATAGGCTACTGCCAGCGGGGCATTGACAGTCGGGGCATACAGCTCATCAGTGGCAGCCCTGATTTTGACGCCACAGATATGACAGAAGACAGCATCATCAGGAACCCGGGTAGCGCATTTCGGACAGAATTCAGTAGCAGTCCTGAGACTGGTACCGCAGGCAAAGCAAAAGACAGCATCGGATGGAAGCCTGCTCCCGCATTTCGGGCAAAGAAAGACGGATGTTTCCTTTTCATCCGTAATCGAATCTATCGCTTTCTCCGGCGGCTCGGTATCCCACCCATCTGTTACAGGCACCACCTCTTCCAGGGTATCCGGAACCGGCTGATTTTCCGCTCCGGTTTCAGGCTGGGGAGAAATATAGTCCTTCCTCTTGATTGACAGGCATCCAGCCATCATGTCGTGAAGTCCCTGCTTCTTCCCGGTAAACGCAATCATAAGATAACCAATGCCAAGTATCAGAAAGCTGGCGGATCTGGCAAGATATCGCCCGGTTGCCCGGGCAAAGGATATCCTCTTTCCCCGGTAATCCGTAACAATGACACCGCTAATCTGCTTCCCGATTGTCCCCTGCCATTTCGAGCTTTCCATGAAGGCAAAATAAAGCCATGTCGTCAGCATGGTGGCAATCCCGATAAAAACATAGAACAGCTGCTGCTTTTGCAGGTTGCCGGATGAGGGGTAGAGATGCTTCCCCAGAACCTCGTATGCCTGCTCCACACCCCCAAAAATCAGAGAATCCAGAGAAAACGCGCCGAAACGCCGCCAGAACCCGGCATATTCCACGATATTCATCGACACTGCCGCCGGGACATCCACCAGACCGGGGGTGTTAAATACAGTCGCCTTCTCTTTGAAGCGGTAGCCGCAGTAGGGGCATATCTCCGCCTGCGCGCTCACCGGTGTCCCGCAGCGGGGGCAATCCATCAGCTTTGCCTCCCCAGCCATGCCGGCAATAAATAGTGTCAGGGTTAACTATTTATCAATTAATCCCTTGGTGCTCGGCAGCTCACCGGCAATCCGCGGGTCAATACGGGTGGCAGCATCCAGCGCCCTGCCCAGGGCTTTGAAAAGGGATTCCGCCCGGTGATGGTCATTGATGCCATAGTCTGTCCTGGCATGGAGGTTAATCTTTGCTTCCTGCGCAAATGATGCCAGGAAATGACGGATGAGGTCAGCCGGGAAACCGGGCATATCGTTATTGCTGAAGGTAAGCTCAAGTACCGCATAAGCCCGCCCGCTCAGGTCAACCACCACCGTGGATAGGGCGTCATCCATGGGCACACTGGCATAAGCCATGCGGACAATGCCCCGCTTCTCCCCAAGGGCCTCGGTCAGGGCTTTCCCCAGGCAAAGGGCAACGTCTTCAATCAGGTGATGGGGGTCATCACCGGTCGCCGCTAGCTTAATATCAAATGTCCCGTGCTTCGCCAGCTGGCTCAGGAGATGGTCAAACATGAAAATTTTGGTGTTGACCTCCGTTTTGCCCGTCCCGTCAAGATCAAACTCAAGGGTAACATCGGTCTCTTTTGTCTGCCGCCTGACAACAGCCTTTCTTTCCGCCACAGTCTTAGCCTCCTATCTCCCGAAGCCCTTTAATGAGGGCATCGGTATGCTCCGGCTTACCCACGCTGAAACGGATAAAGCCCCGCATGAGCGGCCGGTTAAAATAACGCACCAGCAACCCTTTAGCCTGCAGCCTCTCGCGAATCTCGCCCGCATTGCCGCTCCGGACAGAGCAGAGGATAAAGTTCGTCCTTGAAGGATAAGGCGCAAGCCACGCAATCTTTTGCAGCTCCCCGAACAGCCTTTCCCGCTCGGCAATCACCTTCCTGACCGTCCCCATAAGATATTCCGTATCCTTGAGGGACTCCAGCACGGCAATCTGGGCGGCAATATTGACATTATAGGGGAGCTTGTTTTTCAGGAGATAGCCGGCGATCACCGGCGGGAAGATGCCGTAGCCAACCCTCAGTCCGGCAAGCCCCGTCCACTTGCTGAATGTCCGGAGCACCATCAGGTTCTCATACTCCCCGACAAGCGGGACAACCGTCTCCCCGCAAAACTCGTAATAGGCTTCGTCAACCAGCACCGGCACGCCTGTTTCCAGTATTTCCCGAACATCTTTTTCCGGGGTAAGTGAGCCATCGGGGTTATTCGGATTGGTCATGATGATAAGTTTCGTCTTCGGGGTAACGGCGGCTTTTGCTTTAGCCACGTCAATCGCAAAACCATCATTCCTGACGACCTCGACCAGCTTACCGTTAACAAGCTGGGTACGGAAACGGTACATATCAAAGGTGGGGACAAAGTTGATGACCTCCTCGCCAGGCCCGACCAGAAGCTGCAAAATCAGGTCAATCAGCTCACCGCTGCCGTTGCCGACAACAAGATGCTCGAAGCTGACGCCGGTGTATTTCTCCAGCGCTTTCCTTAGCTCGGTCTGCCCGGCATCAGGATAGATGTTATACGGGATGTAGCTGCCGAGCACTTTTTGTACCCCTGGTGAGCAACCGTAGAGATTCTCGTTGGCATCCAGCTTGATGATGTTCGTCACCGGCACCTCGGTCTTCCCGGCCAGGGTCTCCGGCGACCGGTGCGCTGAGTAACCGTCAAGGGCACTGAGATGGGGCTGGATGAATTTTTCGATTCCGTAAGGCATGTCTTCTCACCACTTTCTCTGTTTGATAAACGCAATCAGGATTTGAGCCGTTTGTCCGCAGCACGGGCATGTGCCTCAAGTCCCTCAGCACGAGCGATGGTAGCCGCCGCGCGCCACAGCCGCGCCGGGTTTTCCTCATTCAGCGCGACAACATTGATTAATTTGATGAAATCCATAACGTTAAGCGGGGAGCTAAAACGGGCGGTACCCCCGGTGGGCAGGGCATGGCTCGGCCCGGCAACGTAGTCCCCAAGCACCTCGGCGGTGTTATCCCCCACGAAGATACAGCCGGCATTAGTTATTTTATCAATATAGCTCTCGGCATTCTCCACCATGAGGCAGAGGTGCTCCGGGGCATAGAGATTGGCCAGCGCGATTGCCTCATCAACGCTCGACACGACAGCAATCTTACCCCGGCTGCCAAGAGACTCCCCGGCAATATCACGGCGCGGGAGGTCGGTAAGCTGAACTGCCAGCTCGCGGTTGACCTCATCAGCCAAAACCCTTGAGGTTGTTATCAAAATTGCTGAAGCGAGAGGGTCGTGCTCTGCCTGCGCCAGGAGATCGGCAGCACAGTAAGACGGGTCAGCCTTCGCATCGGCAATAATCAAAACCTCGCTGGGCCCCTGAAGCCCATCAATATCAACCGCACCGAAGACCTGTTTTTTCGCCAGCATGACAAAGATGTTCCCGGGACCGCAAATCTTATCCACCTTCGGGACGGACTCCGTACCGTAAGCAAGGGCGGCAATCGCCTGAGCGCCGCCAACGGAGAAAATCCGGCTCACCCCGGCGATCTGCGCCGCCGCCAGGGTAAAAGGGGAAACCCGACCGTTTTTCTGCGGCGGCGTCATGAGGATAATCTCACCCACGCCGGCTGCCCTTGCCGGAATGACAGTCATCAGCACCGTTGAAGGGTATGAGGCCGTGCCGCCGGGGATATAGATGCCGACCCGCTCCAGGGGGCGCACCAGCATTTTCCCACCCATCCGGCTCACTCCGCTCAAAAGCGCCTCTTTCTCCGTAATATGAAAGACTGCGATTCTCTCTGCTGCCAGCTTCAGGGCGGTAAGAAAGTCAGGGGCGACCTCACGGGTAGCAGTATCAATCTGCCCCCTGCTGACGGCAAGCGAACCAAGCTCGACCCCGTCAATCCTGAGGGTATAATCCCTGAGGGCAGCATCACCCCGCTCACGCACCGACCGGATAATCTGCGCGACAACCTGCTCCGCATCAGGCGTGCCGAACATCTTTTCCAGTCTTTCCTTAAGTGCATCCGAGATGTCGCCAAGCCCGGATACGGCCTGACGTGATAAAACCGGTTTTGCCCGGGCAAAACCCTCAATGATCATCACGGGAGATTGCCTCCATTGCCCGCACCAGCATTGCCACGATAGTATCTATTTTCTCCCGCTTCACCGGGTTTGTGATCTCCCCGGTATTGCCGATAAGGCAGGCGGTTGACTCAAAGAGGGTGTCAATAATCTTGAGGTTATTGCGGGCGATCGTCTTCCCGGTCTCGGTATTCTCGATGAGAAGGTCGGCATCTTCAGGCAGAAATGCCTCGGTTGCCCCCCACGTGGGGATGATGCGGTACATCCCGAGACGGTTGTCACGAGCATACCGGTCAGCGATATTGACGTACTCGGAAGCCACCCGGATTTTCTGCTGCCGTCCCCGGTAGTCCTGACGTAGCCCGTCAATATCCGCAACGGGTAAGTCGTTGTGCACCACCGCAACAAGCCTCACCCGACCGTATTTCAGGTCTAATAACTCCTTTACCGGGCTTCCGGGAAACTGGTAGAGGTGGTCAAAAAGCCAGTCCCGGCCGGTAATCGCCAGGTCAAAGTTCCCGTTGGCGACCTGAACCAGCATATCCTGGGGGCGGATCACCTTGATCATAACACCCTCCAGACTGCTTACCGGGCGGCGGTGCCATGCCTCCCCCGGATAATCACTGATCTTAACCCCTGCCGCATCCAGGATACGGCGCACGTGCACCTGCTGATGACCGTCGGGAAGAGCGAGCCTGACAACATGGTCGGGCACCTTCCCCCATGACCTGCCCGCAGCGAATACCGGGGGGCTGGCGGGCTTCATCTCTTTTTCGCCTGCATCAGGTGCCAGGTGATCACAGATGGAAGCAATCATTTCCCCCATGTCCCCGGTCTCCCAGCTGTTCCGGTTGGCGATTAAAACCGCCCTGCCCTCAATTATTTTACCCAGGGGCAAAAGCCCCGATTGTAATATCTCTTCTTCTGACTTTCCGGAAAGGAGCACCAGTTCGGCATGTTCCGGCGGATAGGCTTCGGGCGCACCCCAGAGCGGGTAGATCCGGAACCTTCTCAGCCGGAGGCTTGCGGCAAGGTGCTCCGCCAGGTTGGGGTACTCACTCGCAATGCGTACCGTATCATGCCTTTGGGATAAATCACCGAGACTGGTAATCCCCACCTCCCTGCTGGTAGCGGCATAAAGTGCCCCATCACCATAACCCAGGTCTTTGACCTTGACCAGGGCGCTGTCCGGGTATTTCGTGAGAAGCTCCTCAATCCAGTCCAGGCTTGTGATCCCCAGGTCGTAGTTACCGATGGCTACCTGAACGGGGATATCCTCCTCGTGAAACACCTTGGCAAAAAGATGCGGGAAGCGACCCGACGAAAGACGGTAAACGCGCATCCCTTCATAATAGTCCGTAAGTCCCCACGCTGCTCTTTCCAGGAGACCTACCGTCCCTCCGAGCAGATGACCTTTGGGAAGCGCCATCTTAACGTTCATTTACGACCCGACTCCCGCAGGAAAGCCAGGATTTCCCCGGCTGATTGAAATTCATGGTTTTTCTGCCGGGCAATGTCAGTCAGGACAAGCCCGTCTTCTCCGACATCAACCAGCCAGCTAATCTCTTTCGGATTAGTCCTGCTGTGGTAAAACTCAGCCACATAACCCGCCTCCCTGAGCTTACCGGCAACATCCAGACCCCGCCTGAGCGCATCTGGGGACGTCCTGACCAGCACACGCCGCCCCGCGGGTCTTGCGCAAACCTCTGTGCTTAACAGGCTCATCAGCCGCTCCTGATACAGGGCAAAACCGGAGGCAGTGGTATCAGCGCCGCCCATGAGCGGGATAAGGGCGTCATAGCGGCCACCACCACCCACCCTTTCCTCACCGGAGTAAAGCTGGAACATAATCCCCGTATAATACTCAAGACCGCGCCCCGAAGTGACATCAATCTGGTAGCTTATCCCCAGTTCTTCCAGTGATGCGGCGATACCGATGAAATCATCAAGGGCAGTCCCCATCTCAGGGAAGCTGCCATTGAGCAATGCCTTCATGTTTTTCAGGAACCCGGAGGATTTCCCCTTGAGATTCAGGAGCAGGGGTAAAATCTGCTCAAGCTCAGGTCTCTTTGCCCCAAGTCCGGCAAGCGCTTCGGCGTCCCCATCCAGAATCCGGTCAAATATCCTGACCTCTTCCTCAGGGGAAAGGCGGGCTTTTTTCAGGATTGCCCTGATGACGCCGGCATGGGATATCCTAAGATTGATGTCCTTTATCCCCAGCTTACGCAGCACCTCAAGTGCCAGCAGCATGAGTTCAATATCAGCCAGGCGGGGGTCACCGCCGATCAGCTCGGCGCCGCACTGCCATTTCTCGCGGCTCTCCTTCCCCGTTGGCTCAAAAATAAAAACATTGGTAACGTAAAACAGCTTGGCTAATCCTTTTCCCGCCAAGTTGTCAATATAAAGACGGGCAACGGGAATGGTGCCGTCAGGTCGCAGCACCACCCTTTCGCCACTCCATCCGTCCCAGTCAAGAAAGGAGTAGACCTTCCCAAGCATGGCCGGGGTAAGGGTTCCCGTTGAGGTAAAAAGATGGAGGTATTCCAATGTCGGTGTCCTTACCTCACCGTACCCCCATTTGAGACATGAGTCCCGGAAGGTATCCTCAACCAGGCGAAACCCCGTCATTTCCTCCGGACACAGGTCTTTACTTCCTTTGCACCTCTGGATAATCATAAAGCCACCCTTACAAATAATGAGTAATTCTACAATACTTTAAAGTGGCTATTCAACTGAAGGTATTATGTAAAACAGCATTTTGTCATTGCGCGGGCAAAGCCCGAAGCAATCCGCCCCTGTGTCGCATGAGATTGCTTCGCTGACGCTCGCAATGACAGTGAAAACCCGCTATCGTAAAACAGGTTCTAATCATTCTTGGTTGTTTTAGCACTATCTAAGTCCTCTAATTTCGGTCATAGTTGCTGACCTTCTAACAGGTATTTTGTGAGTTCGCCTCACAGTCCTGTGCTTTGGCTTGCGGATAGTCGGCTGTCTCGGTGCTACCTCTACCCTAGCCGTAATCTCAAAAGGTTGCTCACATACATCTTTCCAGTTTCGGAAGGGGAAATCAATCTCGGCTATTTGTGAAGGTGTCTTATCATTCAAAGACAAATGCGGTCTAAAGAAGTTGTAGTGGACTAACCAACCGTCTAGAAATCTCTTTGCGGACTCCATCGTATGTAACCCACGCATTACCTTAGTCCTAGACTTGATTGTGCTATGGAAACGCTCTATAAGATTAGTGTTATTTTCTACATCAAACGGGCTTCCTTGCGTATGTTTTGTATCTGCGCCGAAAGTTAATTCTATACCGTCCAGATAAGCTCTTAGCTTGTCTGTATAGACGATACGGGGAATCTTGCCTGTTCTCTTATACGCTTGTTCCATGAGGACTTGAGCGTCTTTGGTGGTTCGGGTATATGACATGTGAGTAGCAATCAGAAATCTTGTCTTAGAATCTATGACATCCCACAACCAGATATTCTTACCGTCAAGGTCAATCATGGTTTCGTCGGCTACCCACAAGTCACCAACTTTGGGCTTGTGTTTGTTAGCTTCATCTGTGGCTAAACCCGTGAATCTGTTTACCCATACTGTAGATTGAACCTGTAGAGACATAGTCGGTATCTTGTTGAATGAGATTACGGCGGATTTCGGCTTCACTCATTCCTTCATAATACATATTCAAAACACTGGCTATGGTCTTGGTGGGAGTTTGCATCTTGGGTATAGTGCCCCCTGAGACAAACTTACGATTGCAGACTTTGCACCAGTATCGCTGTTTGCTTTTGTATGTGCCGTATTTGATTACGGAGCTAATATAGAAAGTTGTGGAAATTGATGACGCAGGGATAGAGAGAGGCGTATCCTTCCAGTAAGAGAAAGAATCCAAATAAAGAATGGAGGGACACGCCTTGGCAATATCATACCAGAAAAAGAGCAAAGGGAAACAG
>JBDRFO010000009.1:0-5896 GCA_043818655.1 Chloroflexota bacterium | reverse complement strand
TATTCGGTCTGGTCGGGGAGCGTGGGGGGCAATACGTTGCCATCATTTATGGGACACTTTTTATCGTCTGGATTATTCTGGGCGTGATACTTCGCTATGCTGTAAAAGGTTTTACCCCTGAGCTGCTCATTGAAATACCACCTTACCGTCTGCCGTTATGGCGGGCGGTCTTAAAAAAACTCTGGATGAGGGTCTGTGGATTTCTGTTAGAGGCGATTCCCATCATTATGGGGGGCGTTCTGATCATCAATATACTTTATTTCCTCGGTGTTTTTAATGCCATCGCCAATTTCACAGCACCGGTCGTAACCGGGCTTTTAGGACTTCCCCGTGAAGCCGTTGTCGCCATCATGATTGGCTTTCTCCGTAAGGACGTCGCGGTGGGAATGCTGGCGCCACTGGCTCTTAGCGCCAAACAGCTTGTTGTCGGGAGTGTCGTTCTGGCAATGTTCTTCCCTTGCATCGCCACCTTTGCTGTTCTTCTGAGGGAGCTTGGCATATCAAATATGCTCAAATCGGCAGGGATTATGATATCCACAGCACTGGTAGTTGGCGTATTGCTGAATCTGGTTCTGCCGTAAGGGGTGTCTTTATTTATTGATAGACCAGAATCGTCTCTTGACTTACAGGTTTCGCGACCTTTTCTTATCACGCAGGGACGTTTTGTATGACAGGAGGAGGTAAATCTTTGTTGGAATTTGATGTAAGCCACTTGCTTAAAGAAGATGGTAAAGCACTCTTCGAAAGAGCGCAAAAAATCGCTAAGGACATGGAAAGTCGTTTCCGCTGGCCGATATTTTTTAATACTAACTGTATTGTGGAACCGCGCTGCCATCATTGTTTCTGGTACGGCAGCCGCTACTTCGATACCAACTGGGCAAAACGCTACTCCCTTGATGAGGTTGTCAAAAAAGCAGTTGAGCTTGAAAAAGCAGGTATAAAGAAGACACATGCCGTTTCGGGGTGGATGGGCTACGAAGTGCCAGAGTACTATTACGATTATATCTCTGCAATCAAAGCGAACACCCATCTTGAACTCTATGGGCAATTCGGGCCTCTTTCTAAAGAATGCCTTATCCGGCTCAAGGCATCTGGAATGGATGGCTACTGGACTGGAATAGAGGTGATGAATGAGAAAACATTCAAAAACCTGCGACCCGGCGACAGTCTTGAGTCCCGGCTGAAGACGCTTCGTGATACCAAAGAGCTTGGTCTTGGCGTCTGGAGCAGCTTTCTTATGGGGGTCGGTGAGACGGACGATGACATCGCTCGGACAATAGAGTTACTGCAGGAGCTTGGCATAGACTCCCTTATGGTCATTCCCTTGAAGCCGGTGCCCTTCACTGAAATGGAGCAGGCGGAATTACCGAATCAGTACCGCGTTGCCAAAGCGATGGCCGCCGCCCGGATTGCCTTTGGGGATCAGGTGAACATCATGAGCTTTACCGGTATGAGCTACCTGGAATGGGGTATAAGAGCGGGGGCGAACGAGTTTGAAACCTCCTACCCCTGGGAGATGGCAAAGATTAATCAGATGCGGAGAATGTTTTATGCCAGTGGTGCTCATTAAATAATAGTAGAAGTCATCCAGAAACTCAGTCGCATATTCAGAAAGACAGTTTCTGGATAGCTTGTAGATACCCCCACGGTTAGGTGGGGAAATCCCCCCTCACAATTGAATAGAGAAACACATCCCTTGCCTCATCGTGGACGATGTGTCTTTTTCTCAGGATGCCTTCCTTCACCGCGCCGAGCTTTTCCGCGACCCGCTGGCTGGCTTTGTTCGCAACATCAACCATAATCTCAATGCGGTTGAGCGCAAGCTCCTCAAAACCGAATTTCACCAGAAGCAAGGCGGCTGCTGTGGCAATGCCCTGCTTTGTGCGGCTCGTCCTTACCCAGTAACCCAGGCTGGTCGTTTTGTTGGCAGCCTCAAGGCGGCTTAACCCGCAGCCTCCCAGGAAAAAGCCGTCCCTGGCACTGACAATGGCAAACTCGTAGTCCTCTCCCCTTGCCTGGGCGACACGGCGTGTCACCACCCAGGCTTTGCTTTCCTCAGGCGTGTAGTCAGGATGGCACCAGGGCATCCACGGAGATAGCTCGGCAACGGACTCCCTGACCGCCTCATAGACAGTGGTTGCATCATCAGACCGGAAGTGTCGGAGCAATACCCTGCCATCGGTTAGCCGGACTTCTTTCCTGATCATCGGTTTTACTCCTGTCTTTATTTGAACCGGCACCATTTTCTCAAGCACACTGTAACCAGATGGATTGCCCGTGTCAATAGCCCCACCTCTTCTTTCCCGGGCCTGGTTGGAGAGGGGAAAAGATGGTGAGATTGTCTTTATGTGACTATCCTGGCCGAGCTTTTTATTGAGCAAACATCGGTGGTTATGTTATAGTAAATAGGCAAAATTATTTCTCGGGCATTTTCTCTGGGGGGATCGCATAGTGGTCTAGTGCGGGCGCCTGCTAAGCGCTTACACCGGGAAACTGGTGTCGTGGGTTCAAATCCCACTCCCCCCGCCATTTGCCACCCTGGGAACAACCCGGAAAGGCAGGTCTTTGATTTCATCTCACATACTGTCGTCCGGTAAATATTGGTATGCCCCTTGAAAGGGGTATATTTTTTAAAGGGGGTTTATGTCCCGGTATTATCTCTGGACGATTGGCTGTCAGATGAACCAGGCAGAATCGGAACGTCTTGCCGGCTTTCTGGAAGAGCAAGGCTATGTCGTGACAGCCTCGGCCGAGGCGGCTGATTTAATCCTGCTTAATAGCTGTGTGGTGCGCCAGAGTGCCGAGGACAGGGTGATTAACAAGCTCATGGCGCTCCGGTCGGTGAAGAAGGTAAACCCGGAGGCGAAGATAGCCCTCACCGGCTGTCTGGTTGATGCCAACACGGAAGAGCTTCAGAGGAGATTCCCCCATGTTGACTACTATATGAAGCCGGGGGATACCCCGTACTGGCTTGAGGTGGATCAAAGCACCCCTTCCTTCCCCCGTAACCCCGGGGTAACAACCTTTGTGCCCATCAGCTATGGCTGTAACAACTTCTGTACCTACTGCATCGTCCCCTACCGTCGCGGGCGGGAGAGGAGCCGTCCTGTCCCGGAAATAAAAAGAGAGGTGACGGAACTCGTGCACAGGGGAGTGAAGGAGGTAACCCTGCTGGGACAGAATGTGGACTCGTACGGTTGCGACCTGGAAGGTAAGCCGGACCTGGCTGACCTGCTTACCGAACTGAACAACACTGATGGGCTGGTGCGGATCCGTTTTCTCACCAACCACCCGAAGGATATGAGCCAGAAGCTTGTTGCCGCTGTTGCCCGTCTTGATGCGGTCTGCCGGGTGATCAGCCTCCCGGTGCAGTCGGGGAGTAATGAAATCCTGAAGGCCATGAGGCGGGGATACACTGCTGCATACTACCGTGATCTGATCTCAAGGATACGGGGGCAGATTCCGGAGGCAGCACTCAGCACCGATGTCATTGTTGGCTTCCCCGGGGAGAGCGAGGCGGATTTTGGGGAAACAGTCAGTCTCCTGGCAGAGATAAGATTTGATACTGTTCATATTGCTGCCTATTCCACGAGGCCGGGTACGGCGGCTGCCCGTGAGCTTGATGATAACGTGCCGGTTGACCTGAAAAAGGCACGGCTGGATACGATTGAAAGATTGCAGGAGAAAATTGCCGGAGAGATTAACAACCGTCTCATGGATAAGGTGGTTGCGGTGTTGGTGGAAGGCAGGAAAAAGGGTAAGTGGTACGGCAGGACAGAGAGTGATAAACTGGTTTTCTTCCCCGGAGATGGTGATTACACGGGGCGTATCATGAATATCAGAATCAGCCATATCAGCCCCTGGTCACTCCAGGGGGTGATTGATGAGGATTGTCGCGAAAAATTAAGGGGGAGAAATTGCCAAAAAGTAGAGTTCTAAGACAGGGGATAGCTTTGATCATTTTAAGCGCTCTTTTGCTTGTTCCGGGCTGTACCCCCGCAGAGCCCGGTAGTACCGGGACGGGCGGGATTGACTGGGTGCTGATCGGGACGATGGCGGTTGTTTTTGTTGCCTTTTACTTTCTGATGATCAGGCCGCAGCGCAAGAAACAGAAAGAACAGGAGAAGATGCAGGGAGAGCTGAAGAAAGGGGATAAAGTCATCACCACCGCCGGCATCTACGGGGTTATCGAGTCAACAAGCGAGGATAGCCTGGTTATCAGGGTGGAGTCCGGGGCGACCTTGAGGGTGATCAAGAATAGCGTTGCGGTCAAGAGGCCAAACTAGCGGTTTTGTTTGGTTTTAGTTGATAAATGTCACTCTGAGGAGCGGTCGCGGCGAAGCAATCCGTCGTATCCGGGCAGGGTGGAGGGGTTGCTTCGCGTCGTTTACCATCAGCATAGCGTGATGGCTCGCAATGACTGACCCCTTTTGTCGGATTTTACCAGCGGGTTCGCTAAATTCAAAAACCGGCATATCGGGTTTGTCGTATCAGGGTTCTTGCCACTGCTTCCCTGACACCACGGGTCAGGATAGCTGGTTATCAGCATTCATTCAGTGCCCCAAGCAAATATCCGATATTGCGGTCAATGGTTTTCTCCCACGTCTCGGTATTCTTGAAGCCGCCGGGGTAACTGGAAATGATTGTCCTGGTTGCCCCCACACCAGGGGCGATATCCGCTCCGGAGTTATTCCCGCTCTGGATGCTGTCAACCACCAGCACCACCCTGTGGTACCTGCCTTCAATAATCAGCTCCTTGATAACATCAGTTGTGATTGAGTCAGGTCTGCCGTAGGTGCCGACAACTTTAACCCCCAGCCATTTGATAAACTCAACGAGGGTATCGTCACAGATGATATTAAAGCTGGGAATGTTGCGGCGGACAAAATCTTTGTAGGCCAGATTGGCTCTGGTGAGAATCATGGCTTCTTTCTCGCTGACCATTTTTTTGTGGCTTGCTGCCGCTTTCCGGTAGGCCGCACTGTTTTGAGAGTCAATCCGCATCAGGATGTCGGTGACTTTATCCGTGGCGGCAATCTGCACTGACGGTATCATCCAGTCTCCGGGAAGAGCAATCGTTTCTACAACAAGGCGGGAATTATCAGTCTGAGCGATAACTTCCGGAGAGAACATTGCCTCCTGCCAGTCATGGATAATGAGAAGGTCGGCATCCGATAAGACACTGATATCCTCCGGCTTAAGCTCAAAATCATCGGGCAATAGGGTGGGTGGGATAATACTCACCGCGCTGACTAACCCTCCACCAACCTCAGCGACATTAGCGGATATCAGGGTTGTCCCGGTGACCACCCTGAGCTCCGGCTGCGCTTCCTTCTTGCAGCTTGGAAGAAACAGGTTGGCCAGCAGGCCGAATAACAGCAGTAATATCAGGGGAACCCTTGCTTTTTTCATACATCTTTTTTCGTTTGTTAGCGCAAATATCCGGGAGGAGCCGGGTACGACCTTCCGGGGCGTTCTGTTCAATCATGGTTGTGAACAGGTTGTGCCATCTCAAATTCATGTGGAAACACCCATGATTTAGTACAATCTTCCGGAGCATTCTGTTGACATGACTCACCAGGGTAACCCTGCCCTATTTCAGGGAAAAAACCGTCTCCCGTTCTCCGTTTTCCTGGATGATTTTGCCTTCCGCCTCCAGGTATTTGAGGTGGGCTAAGGCTTCGCCGGTGGCGAACATCCTCTGGAAGACCGCAATCTCGTCCCAGTTCCGGTAAGAGATGTCCCATGTCATTTGTGCTGCCACCTGGTAGGCATTTTTACTGCCCTGCTGCAGGATGGACATCGCCTCATCTGCCCTTGCCTTGTGGTGACACTTCAGCTCATCAACACGCGCTTTCAGGTCGGAAAAAATCCTCCTGTGCCCGGGCAGCACCAG
>JBDRFO010000008.1:0-9295 GCA_043818655.1 Chloroflexota bacterium | reverse complement strand
CCAGGGGCATGTTGCCCGTATGAAGGCTGTCGTCAATGCCATGGGGATTAACCCTGACCGGCTCAAGGTTATCATTGCCCAGATGGTCACACTGCGCCGCGGTACCGAGGTGGTAAAAATCTCCAAGCGGAGCGGGGATTTAATCACACTGCGCGAGGTGACTGATGAGGTCGGCGTGGATGCCTGCCGCTTCTTTTTCCTGTCGCGCTCTGCGGATGCGCAGATGGACTTTGACCTTGATCTGGCAAAGAAGGCATCCGCGGAAAACCCGGTCTACTACGTGCAGTATGCCCATGCCCGCATTTCCAGTATCATCCGCCTGGCGGAAGAGAAAGGGCTGGACTTCCGGGACGGGGATGTGTCCCTTCTTACCAGCAAACCTGAGCTTACCCTGATACGGAAGATGCTGATGTTGCCGGAGATCGTCGAAACCGTTGCCCGCACCCTGGGGCCACACCACCTGCCTTATTATGCGCAGGATGTGGCGACGGCTTTTCACAGCTTTTACAAAGACTGCCGCGTTATCTCCGATGATGAGGCGCTGACCGGGGCACGTCTCAAGCTGGTTTCTGCCGCCAAGCTGGTTCTGGCAAGAACATTGCATCTTATGGGCATGAGCGCCCCTGATAATATGTAGAAATTGTCTCTGCCGGACGGGATAAAGCTCTTTTGTAAGAGGGGTTCTGATAACTACCGGCAAATATCATCGCTGGCTGGAGAGGAATTAATAATATGGTTACGGATATCAAAAAGCGCGTCTTTTCCGGCGCCCGACCTACCGGGCGGCAGCACCTGGGGAACTACCTTGGTGCCATCCAGAACTGGGTGAAACTTCAGGACGAATACAGCTGCATCTACTGTATTGTTGATGTCCATGCCCTGACCACGCTGGAAGATACCAGCTTCTTGCAGAAGAACATCCAGGAGATGGCTCTTGATTACCTGGCAGCGGGCATTGACCCGAAGAAGAGCATTGTTTTTGTCCAGTCCCACGTCCCGGAGGTCATGGAGCTATTTACCCTGCTGGGTATGGTTACACCCTTAAGCTGGCTTCTCCGTGTGCCGACATTCAAAGAGAAGGCAAGACAGCAGCCGCAAAATGTCAACTACGGGCTGGTGGGGTATCCGGTGCTGATGACGGCGGATATTATCCTGTACAAGGCTGAGGCGGTGCCGGTAGGGGAGGATCAGCTTCCGCACCTGGAGCTGGCAAGAGAGATTGTCCGCCGTTTTAACGATAAGTTCAGCAAAACCTTCCCTGAGCCGGTCGCCAGGCTAACCGAGTTTCCCATCATCCTGGGGCTGGACGGCAAAGACAAGATGAGTAAGTCCCTGGGCAACCATATCGAGATCGCCGCCACTCCGGAGGAAACAAAATTACGCATTATGACCGCAGTTACCGACCCGGCGAGAAAGCGCCGCACCGATGCCGGGCACCCTGAGGTATGTAATGTCTATACCCTGCAAAGATATTTTAATCCCTCCCAGCTCAATGAGATGGAAACCAGGTGCCGTAGTGCTGAGATAGGCTGCGTTGCCTGCAAAGAACTTCTTTCTGAAGGTATTAACCGTGCCCTGCAACCATTCCGGGAGAAGCGGGCCGAGCTTGCCCGGAACCCTGAATATATCCGGGAAGTTCTTGCTGATGGGGCGAAGCGGGCGCAGGTGATTGCCCGGACAACACTGGAAGAGGTCAGGCAAAAGATGGGACTGAGATAAAAGTAAAGAATTGAGAGGTCATTGTCATGCCAGAAAAAGCGCCACCGCAACCATCTCCTGAGCCACAGGAGTTTCCTCATATCTTCGCCGAGGTTGTCTTCCAGCTGATACCTGAGGTGAACTATGAGAACCTGGTTCGCATAAGCCAGCTTCTGAAGATAAATCAGAACATGGAGAACTACAGCTCTTTAACCTACGCTCTCCGTAAAATTCAGTGGGCAAAGCTGTCCGCGCTGGAAGCGATTGAGGTTGAACAGGATATTGCCGAACAGAAAGAGGGCGGGAATATCGCCATCAATCCAATTTGTCAGGCGCAACATGCCAAGTCACTTTATGAGTTTGTTCTGCATATCAAAGCAGCGCTGGATTTACTGGCGGTATTTCTTGCCGGGCTTTTATCTCTCTCCACAGAGGAAAGCGGCTGCGATTTGAAATATAAGGAGTTTCGTGACGGGGTGGCGGCGAAAGACATTGAGATAGGGCAGTACCTTAAATCCCTGGAATCATGGTTTCTGGATATCCAGGAGAGGAAAGAAAAATGGGCTTATCACTACGCAACAAGGGTCTTTCTCATCCCTGAATCTGCTGACCTGGGGTTGCTGCCGGTGGCGAAAGTGGTCACGGAAGACTACGCTTTACAGGATTTACCGCCGACAAGCAAGTTCTACCGGACAACGCCGGAGTTTGCGGAGTTTCACTTCAATAAGCTCGCATCCTTTTTTAACCTGATTGTTGAGCGGTGTATTAAAATTGAACTGGCGAAGATAGAGACACCACCGGCACTGCCGGAGGAAGTTCCCCTATTAAGCGCCTTCCCCCTACGCGTGGCTCAACAGCAGGAGAAGCTTGCCAAAGAGGGTGTTTAGGAGGGAGTTTTGCATCTGGTTGTTTTGAGGTTGTCATTGCGAGCGTAAGGGAAGCAATCCGTCTACGCTGTCCGGATTTTGCGGATTTCATCGTTGCTGCTGCTCCTCGCAATGACATTTATCAAGCAAAACTATGTTTATCTTTATTTTTTACTGCTTATGAAACCTTCTATCCCTACCCTTTTTATCTTCTTCAGGTTCTTGACATAACGCTCGTTTAGTTTATCGCAATTTTCAAAGCCTTCACACTCCCAGCAGCCGGTTAGCCCTTTCTTCTGACAGCACTTTCTGATCTTGCACCAGGGGTTTCCTCCTCCACCGCGGCAGGCTTTGGAACAGTGAAGCATCGCCAGACCGTCAAGGGTCTTCTTGAACGGATCATACTCACCAAGAAACGGGATGTTCTGCCATAAAGCCTTCAGTCTGGCAGCCCGCATCTCCCGGCGCAGGGATTTTGCCGCCTCAGAAACAGTCATCTCGTAACCAAAGCAAACGGCACAGTTCAATCCGCAGTAAGCTACCAGGTTGACACTTTCCTCGTTCATTTTTTCACACTCCCCGGACACATTGATCTCATTCTGCAGTTGACACAGGCTTTCCCGCGGCCGATGGTGCCGCTGTAGAAAGAGACCGACAGCAGCAGTATGAAGACCGTGATTTTAGGCACGGTAAACCCCTGGATGAGTGAGACGGCAAGAAAAATAAGCGGTATCAGGCTGAGCAATCCGTAGATGACAGAAGCGAGCTTTACCCCGATGCTCGCGCCAAACCGGTCAATATTACCCTTTTTGAAAAACAGGGCGGAGAGCTTGCCCCACCCGGTTGCACACCACCTGTCATAATAATAGCAGTTGGTGCAGATGAGCTTTCTCAGCACAACAAAAACGGCGGTAATCGCAACGATAAGGTAAACCCAGGCAAGCAGGGGATGAAAGAACCAGCAGGCGATCGCTCCCAGGGCAATCCACAGAATCATCATCAGGTTGCCGAAGACGACACCTGATTTGGGGTATTCTTCGAGACCATGAGCCAGGGCTTTACTGTTTTTCCCCATCGTAATGTGTGGGTTTACCTGTGCCTTGTCAGGAACCTTCTCATGCGCCTCAGGGCTTCTTCAATATCAACAGTGGCGGTGGCATAACAGCAGCGGATGTAACCCTCGCCGCACTCCCCGAAGGCGGAGCCGGGGACAACCGCTACCTTTTCTTCCGTAAGCAGTTTTTCGGCAAACTCCTCTGACGTCATACCGGTGCCCTTAATCGAAGGGAAGGCATAGAAAGCCCCTTTCGGCTCAAAGCAGGGTAAGCCAATCTCACGCAGTCCCTTGACCATGATGAGACGTCTCCGGTTATAATCCTGCATCATCTCGTTGCAGGCTACCTCTCCGGACCTCAGTGCTTCGGTAGCGGCAATCTGTCCCATGATAGGGACACACATGATGGTGTACTGGTGAATCTTGGTCATCGCCTCAATGATCTCTTTCGGGGCAGCAGCATAGCCGACACGCCAGCCGGTCATGGCGTAGGCTTTGGAGAAACCGCCAAGCAGGATGGTGTTTTCTTTGATACCGGGGAGACTGGCAAAACAGGTATGCTCCGCACCGTAGGTTAGCCTTGCGTAAATCTCATCGGAAATAACAAGCAGGTTGTGACGGCGCGCCACCTCGGCGATCCGCCAGAGTTTCTCCCTGGGCATCACGGCACCCGTTGGGTTTGCCGGATAACCGGTGAGAATCGCCTTGGTTTTCCCGGCAAGATGCGCTTCAATATCAGCGGCATCAATCTCAAAGCTGTCTTCCTCACGGGTCGGTATCTTTACCGGCACCCCGCCGGTAAGCATGACGCAGGCATCATAGGCAACATAGCAGGGATCGGTCATGATAACTTCGTCCCCGGGGTTCAGGACAGCCCTTAATGCCAGATCGAGCGCCTCACTGACGCCAACGGTGATAAGCAGTTCACTGGCCGGGTCGTAAGCCACCTTGTACTGATCCATGAGGTAGCGGGAAAGCTCAGCGCGAAGCTCAGGCATCCCGGAGTTTGAGGTGTACATGGTATACCCCTTCTTGAGGGAGTTGATGGCAGCATCCCGGATATGCCACGGGGTGGTAAAATCAGGCTCGCCGACCCCCAGTGAGATTACCCCGTCCATGGAGGCAAGAAGGTCAAAGAACCGCCGTATCCCGGAAGGGGATATCCCTTTCACCTTCTCTGAGATGAAACTACTGTAGCCTGACTGTTTTTTCTTTGAGTTGACCAGCATATGAATCTCCTTATAGAAACCGGCAGGACGTATCTAAAAAACCACCGGCTGGCGTTTCACGTCTTCCCTGCCATCAATAATCTCACCATCTTCTTTGTATCGCTTCAGCAGAAACTGGGTGTTTGTCTCCTGCACACCTTCGATGGTGGATAGCTTCTGTGAGACGAAATTGGCGATCTCCCGTGCGGACTTACCGATAACCAGAACAATCAGGTCAACACTTCCAGAGATGAGATAGACGGTGCGTGTCTCCGGGAAGCGATAGATTTGTTCCGCAATGGAATCGAAGCCAACATTTTTCTGGGGGGTAAGCTTAACGCCGATTAACGCCCAAACCTGCTCATCCTCCACCTTGTCCCAGTTGATGACCGTCTTGTATTTCAGGATGATGCGGTCTTTCTCCGCCTGCCCGATAATACTGGTGACATCAGCCACAGAAATACCGATCATGGTGGCGATTTGCTCTTTACTGGTTCGGGAGTCAGCTTCCAGTATCCTGAGAATTTCCTTCAGCATTTTTTCACCTGCCCGTTTGGCCCTGTTTATATGGTGCCTATTATAGCAGAAAAGTCATGAAATGTGGCAACCTGACATAAAGTGGGGGTATTTCATTAAAAGAGACAGGTAATTGTGATTGAGGATGCTGCCTGTCTTTTTAAATAAATCCTAAATCCGTTTTAATTCTTCTTTTAAGCTACCTACAGTTATCTTTTTTGCTGGATTCTATATTTCCTTGTGTAGTACTGTCTTCTTGGGCTTTCTTCGCCAGATCTGCCCAACTATTAACTTGTGATGGATTATCAGTGCTTAACCGAGATTTTTGTAATAGTCCTTTTACCAGTTTTATATAGAACAGTGAGTTGCATTTTTTGCATCTAATGGCACCATCATATTTATTAACGTCAATGTATTTAGGAATCGTTATGGCTTCACCACACACAAAGCATTTAATCTTGACCATAATATGCACCCACTTATATCTCCGGTCTTTGCTTGTGCCAGTCGGTTGCCTGCTCGTAGGCATAGGCAATTTTAAGGATGGTCTCCTCGGCAAAGGGCTTGCCGATAATCTGCATCCCCACGGGCAATCCCTCATCAAAACCGGCCGGGATAGAGATGGCCGGCACACCGGCAATATTAATGGGCAGCGTACAGACATCACTCAAATACATGCTGAGCGGGTCGTCGGTCTTTTCCCCGATCTTAAACGGCACGGTGGGAGATGTCGGCGTAACCAGGGCGTCATATTTTGTAAAGGCGGCATCAAACTCCTGCCGTATCAGGGTGCGCACCTTCTGGGCTTTCAGGTAATAGGCATCATAGTAGCCGGCGGAGAGGGCATAGGTGCCCAGCATGATGCGTCTTTTCACCTCGGCACCGAAACCAAGCTCCCTGGTCTTATCCATCGCCTCCCACATGCTGTCCGTCTCCTGGTAGGAGAAACCGTACTTGACACCGTCATAGCGGGCAAGGTTGGCGGATGCCTCTGACGGTGCGATGATATAATATACCGCCAGGGCGTAGGGTGTATGGGGCAGAGAAACATCCCGGTCAACCGTTGCCCCCAGCGCCTCAAGCTTGGCGATGGCTGTCCTGATCGCCGCGTCCACACCGGACTGCATCCCCGGCACAAAGTATTCCTTCGGAATACCGATCCGGAGACCCCTGATGTTTTTATCAAGACATTTTGTATAATCGGGAACCGGATACGGGACGGAGGTTGAGTCGCAGTCATCATAGCCTGAGATGGCGTTCATGACCAGGGCGCAGTCGGTCACATCAAGGGTGAGCGGCCCGATCTGGTCAAGGGAACTGGCAAAGGCAATCAGCCCATAGCGGCTCACCCGCCCATAGGTGGGCTTCAGCCCGGTAATGCTGGTAAATCCCGCTGGCTGCCGGATACTGCCGCCGGTATCTGAACCAAGGGCATAAACGGATTCACCGCAGGCAACCCCGGCGGCGGAACCGCCGCTGCTGCCGCCCGGGACGCGGCTTAAGTCCCAGGGATTATGCGTGGTGAAGAAGGCAGAGTTTTCGGTCGATGAACCCATGGCGAACTCATCCATGTTAGCCTTGCCGATAATCACCGCACCGTGCTCTTTGAGTTTTGTTATCACCGTAGCATCGTAGGGCGGGATAAAATTATGCAGCATTCTTGATGAGCAGGTGGTGAGGAGGCCCCTGGTGCACATGTTGTCCTTGACCAGCACCGGGACACCGGTAAGCGGATCGTCACTGCCGGCATCAAGCCTGGCATCAGCCTCTTTTGCCTGTGCCAGCGCCGATTCACTGCTAATTGTGACCATCGCATGGGTTTTCGGCTCAAGTTTTTCGATACGCTCAAGCAAAGCCCCGGTTAACTCAACCGAGGATAATTTTTTCTTTTTGAAAAGCTCGTGTGTCTCGTGAATTGTCAGATAGCTCACGTTCCGTCATCCTTATCTTAGAATTCATCCAGAAACCCGGGATGCTTTAATGAAGGCATTCCTTGCGCACATTCAAACAAGCGGCTTCTGGATAGCTTGCAATCTTCCTGCATCAGGAATGTATTATCTCAAAGAGAACTTACCTTCTTTTCGCGCCGGTAAATTGCAGGAGAGTAACTAACCGGTAAGTGAAACAAATCCCCTGGCTCTCCGGGCGGCTACTCTTCCAGCACAACCTTGATCCGGAAGAAATCCCCTTCTTTCTGCGGGGCGTTGGAGAGTACATCACCTTGGGGCATGGAAGGCTTGATTTCATCGGGTTTCATCACATTCTGAAGAGGGATAGGCTGTGCCGTCGGCGGAATGCCGGTGGTATCAACCTGTTGCAGGGCGGTAAAATTCTCCAGAATATTGGAGATCTGCTCCGTGAGCCTCTCCACATCTTCTCCGGATACACCCACGCGGGCAAGACGAGCGATATGCAGAACTTCTTCACGACTGATACTCATAGTGGTACATTATAGCACCTGTATTTCCTTACCGGCAACAAAAGTGCCATGTTGTCGCGCTCTGTTTTGCTTGACTCTGAATTATCATTGTGCGAACTGAAGCAATCCGTAATATCTGAATATGAGGGGGCGGATTGCTTCGCTGCTGCCGCTCCTCGCAATGACATTTATCAACCGGAGCCGTGCGGTTTTTTCATTTCCAGAAAGAACCAGTAATAACCGTAGGGGTTGAGAGTCAACATATAAGGCAGTTCCCCGATTGCCGGGAAACGCGTTGTCCCGATCATCTCCACAGGAACAGCGCCCCGGAAACGGCTGAGATCAAGCTGGACGGGTTGAGATGAATCAGACAGGTTCTGGACGACCAGCACGTTTTCTCCTTCATAGCTGCGCAGGTAGACAAGGACACAGTTATTCCTGGGGCTTAGCATCTCAATCGAGCCACGACCAAACACAGGGCTTTTCTTGCGTACGGCGATCAATCGCTTCATCATATTGAGAAGCGAGCTTGGCGTCCGCATCTGGGCTTCAACATTGATGGGCTGGTAGCCATAAACAGGGTTACTGATAACCGGCAGATACAGCTTTTCGGGATCAGCCTGCGAGAATCCAGCATTGCGGTCACTGGTCCACTGCATTGGCGTCCGGACGCCGTTGCGGTCGCCAAGATAAACATTGTCGCCCATACCGATTTCGTCACCGTAATATATCACGGGCGTCCCCGGCATTGTCAGCAGGATACTGTTCAGGATTTCTATCTTGCGTCGGTCATTATCGACCATCGGTGCCAGCCGCCGGCGAATGCCCAGGTTTGATCTCATGCGCGCATCCGTCGCGTAAGCGTACCACATGTAAGCCCGCTGCAGCTCCGTGACCATTTCCAGGGTTACCTCATCGTGGTTCCGCAGGAACAATCCCCACTGGCAGGTTTCCGGGATATAAGGCGTGCGCCTGATGACATCAACAATTGGCTGCCGGTTTTCGCGCGCTAAGGCCATAAAGATACGGGGCATCAGGGGGAAATGAAAAGCCATGTGAAATTCATCGCCGTCTCCAAAGTATTCCCTGACCTTATCGGGCAACTGATTTGCCTCCGCCAGAAGCACTTTCCCCGGAAATTTTTCATCTATACTGCGGCGCAGCTTCTTAAGATAGAGATGGGATTCAGGGAGGTCCCCGCAGTTGGTCCCTTCGCGCTCGTAGAGATACGGAACAGCATCGCACCGGAAGCCATCCAACCCTTTTTCCAGCCAGAAAAAGGCCACTTCACGCATCACCTCGTGAACCTCAGGATTGTCATAGTTTAAGTCCGGCTGGTGACTGAAGAAGCGGTGCCAGTAATACTTCCTGGCGACAGGGTCCATGGTCCAGTTGGATTTCTCGGTATCCAGAAAAATAATGCGGACGTCTTTGTACTTATCCGGGGTATCGCTCCAAACGTAGTAGTTATGTTTCGGCGAATCAGGGGAAAGGCGCGCTTCCTGAAACCACGGATGCTGGTCTGAGGTATGGT
>JBDRFO010000007.1:0-6601 GCA_043818655.1 Chloroflexota bacterium | reverse complement strand
CGCTCTTCCGGAAACCCAGTTGCCTGCCGATTTCCATCATTCTTGCCGTCTATGGCTACCACTTCCGCAAGGTCTGCGAGAAATATATCGCCAGCCCGATGGAAGGTATCTTACAGATACAAAAGCTGCAAACACAGCAGCCGGACCGGAACTACCTCCGGTAGTCAACATCCCATAAGAAGCGGCTTCGGGATGATTAAAACCTATCCAGAAAGTCGTTATTCTGAGGCAGAGCGCGTGACATGCACGGATTCGGGAAAGCCAGTTTGGGATAATCTGTAAATGAAAACTGCTCATGCGCTGACAGGATGAAGAAGCCACCGAAAAGAGTGCCTTTCTAATCTTACCGTAACACACCAGGGTTCACGGGTTATATTGACGGCTCATTATCCGTATGTTAAGCTACCTCATAATTATTGCTGAGGCTACTGTCAATTTAATGGAGGTGCAGGAGTTGGAACTCAGAATCGAGAATATGGAGATGCTCACTTCCCACGGGAACATCAAGGGGAGGAATGCCATGGTTGCGATTCTTGAAGCCGGCCTTGAGGCATCAGACCCCTACTACAATACATTGAAGCTAATCCGCATTGAGAACGGCAAATTGATTGTCGGGAAAAAAGAGTATGAGCCTGCCGGCTCCCCGAAAACCGGAGATGAAGTTTATGACCTCTCCATGATAAAGAATATCTGGGTCTTCGGGGCAGGTAAGGGGATTCAAAGGGTCGCCAAAGCCATTGAAGATGCCCTGGGAGACAGGCTCACGGGCGGTCATGTCGTCGATAAGAAAGGTAATCCCATCATCTGCCAGAAGATTGGGGTAACCCTGGGTGCTCACCCGGCACCGGATGCCGACTGTGTTCAAGGCTGCCAGAAAATATATGAGATGATAACAAAGAGGGTCGGAAAGGACGACCTTGTTTTTACCTGTGTCGCCAATGGTGTCTCATCGCTTATGACCCTGCCGGTACCGGGGCTGAGTATTGACGATGTGAGCAAGGTCACATATGTCATGCAGATCAAGCGTGGTGTCGGCACCGGCGACCTCAACAGAATCAGGAATCACATTGATATGCTGAAATGCGGCAGGATATCCCGGCTCATGCAACCGGCAAAAGCCGTCCATATCCTTGCCATTGACCCCGGTGATTACAACCGCCTGATGACCCGTAACGCATGGCTGCATTCCTTACCCGGCAGTTCGACCTTCCAGATGGCACTGGATGTCATCAAGAAACATGATGCCATGGATGATATTCCTCCTGCGGTCAGAGAGTTCCTTGAGGCGGCTGACCCAAAATGCGAAGTTGTCAGGGGAGAGGAATTCCAGAAATGGGAGTCCCGTATCTTTGGGGTCATGCCCGGATACGGGCAGACCGCAAAGCTGCCTGCCGCCATCAGGAAAGCGGAGGAACTGGGCTTTAAGACCACCGTTCTTTGTGAAGGACTGAGCGGGATCGAAGCCCGTCATGCAGGGACATACCTGGCTTCAATCTGCAACACCATTGAGCGTACCGGTCGCCCCTTTGAACCCCCGTGTGCTATCTTCACCAGCGGCGAGATGATTGTCACTGTTGGTAACGAGAACGGGATGGGCGGACGGAATCAGGAGTGTGCCCTTTCCGCCGCTTTACGCATCGCTGGGAGTAAAAATATCATCATCAGCTCGGTTGACACCGACGGGACGGACGGACCGGGACTCCAGTTCGGACAGAAGGCTCCCGAGGGTATGCCCTCCTGTCTTGATGGCGGTATCGTGGACGGAGAGACCATCGCAGAAGCCGAGAAAGCGGGGATTAACATTCCTGAAGAGCTTAAGAAACACAATACATCTGTCCCGCTATGGAAGCTTGGAAGCGGTGTGGTGGCAACACCGAACATCAGCCTTAATGATTTAACCGTTGCCCTGGTCATGGGACGCAGTGATTAAAAAAACAGGAGAGAAAAAAGATGAGAACTGGTTCGGAAATAAAGTCCGTAAGCGCACGGCAGGTCTACACCCTGCGGGGACATCCGGGGGTTGAAGCAACCGTAACGACAATGGACGGTGCCCAGGGGATAGCAATGGCAACCGCCGGCGTCTCCATCGGGGAACATGAGGTGCAATTTGCCTATGACGGCGGGACACGCTGGGGCGGCATGGGTGTGATGAAGGCGGTGAACAACGTTAATAACATTATTGCCCCGGCCATCAAGGGACTGGATGCGGCGAAACAGAGGGAAGTTGACGAGGTAATTTTAAGCCTGGACAAAATAAAACTCGGCGGCAACGCTACTGCCGCGGTCTCTGCCGCTGTGCTTAAGGCTGGCGCCGCCAGTGCAGGTCTCCCGCTTTACCAGCATATCGGTGGTGTCAATGCCTGCATCCTGCCAACGTCCGGCACCGGTGCCATGAGCGGAAGCACCCGCTACGGCGGTGGACAGAGATCGGGCGGAAAACCAAGCTATGCCTTCATGGCCTATGGTTTTAAAACCTTCTCCGACTCCTCCTACGCCTGCTGGGAGGTAACCAAGGCTTTCGAAAAGGTTATGCGTGAGAAGTATAACATCGTCCGGATCGGTGACCGCATTCAGGTGCTCGCCGGCAAGGTTGAGCATGATGAGGAGCTCTGGCAGGCAATGACCCAGGCAATCAACGATTCCGGGAATAAGGACAAAATAGGGATCCAGGTCGACATGGCTGCCGGCACCTACTATGACAAGACAAAGGGTGTTTTTGTCGGTCTCATCTCAAAGGAAGACAAGACCCCGAATGATCTGATTAAAATTTACAAGAACATGGTGGCCAAGTATCCCTTCGTCGTCCTTGAAGACCCGCTGGATGAGAACGACTATGAAGGACATGCCGTGCTGACAAAGGAGCTTGGTATTCAGGTTGTGGGTGACGACCTCTTCACCACCAACGTGGAGCGCTTGAAGCAGGGTATCAAGGTTGGCGCCTGCAACACGGTTCTTCTCAAGGTCAACCAGATCGGCACCATCAGCGAGTCTCTGGATACCATCGAATATGCCTATCGGCATGGCTACGGCGTCATGCCGTGCAGCAGCCGGGGCGAGGGTGCTGATATTGCCGACTATGCCGTCGGTCTGAATACGGGAAACATCAGGGAGAGCGGGACAGGCCCTACCGCCAACAGGCTGCTGAAAATAGAGGCAGAGCTGGGCAGCCGCGCGAAGTTCCTCGGCAAAGCCGGTTTTAAACCTTAATTAAGATGTCTTCAATGCAATCTTCGGTAAAAATTGACACTGTCCTGGCACCGTGCCTGATACCGGAAACAGACCTTAAGGGAAGCATTGCTGCGGTCATTGATGTCCTGAGGGCAACAACGACAATCGTGACCGCCTTTGCCAGCGGTGCCGCTAACATTCGCCCGTTTTCCCGCCCGGCAGAGGTCAGGGCATATGCGGCACAATTGGGAGAAGGGTTATGCCTGCTCAGCGGAGAGGAGAAGGGACTGCGTATCCCGGATTTTCATCTGGGGAATTCCCCTTTAGAATATCTTGATTCGGATATGGTGGCAAATAAAACCATCCTTTTCTCCACCACAAACGGGACTCCGACCATGCAAAAGACCTACCATCAAAGCCGGCTCCCGGTATACATCGCTGCCCTGGTTAACTGCTCTTCCGTCTCAGCAGCAATCGTCAAAGAAATTGAGAGTGGTTCGGCGGCAAAAATCGCCCTGGTGTGTTCCGGCAGACACGGACAACCGGGGGCGGAAGACATTTTCTGTGCCGGACTGATTGCCGGGATGATCGGTCAAAGACTGCTCCAGAATCGTCTCACCATTGATCTAACCGACAGCAGCATGATTGCCATGGTTTTTGCCGCACAAAACAAAAGAAGACCGCTTGATGTGCTGGCAGAGAGCGAGCACGGCAGCTATCTCAAGACCATTGGTTTTACGCAAGACCTTGAGTTCGCCGCTCAGATTGACAAATATGACAAGGTACCCGTTTTTAACGGGGAAGATATTACCCTCGGTCAGGGAGAATAACGCATGGAAACAGTAGTTGAACTTCCCTATGGGAAAACATCTCTTACGGTAAGGATTCCGTCAGCAAACCTGAGCCAGATACTTCTTGCCCCCCAGGAAAAAGGGCTTGAGGATGAGGCGGCAGCCATCACCGCGGCCTTGCGGTCGCCAACCGGATGTCCTCCGCTTCTTGACATGGTTCAGAGGAATGACAGGGCGGTGGTTATTGTGACCGACAACACCCGTCCGTGCCCCGACGACCGGCTGCTCCCCCCCATCCTTACGGAGCTGGAACAGAAAATCCCCCGCGGCAACATAACCATCATCATTGCCCTGGGGCTTCACCCGCCGCTCGACCGGGAAGCCATGATACAGAAGCTCGGTCAGGACATTGTGGATAACTACCTGGTGCTGAACCATGACGTGAATGACGTGGTAAACATCGGCACAAGCAAAATGGGCACTCCCGTGGAAATAAACCGGAAGGTGATCGAAGCGGATTTCCGCATCAGCACCGGATTTATCGAGCCGCACTTCTTTGCGGGCTTTTCCGGCGGCAGGAAAAGCATTGCCCCGGGCGTCTTCAGTGTCCGCGCCGCCTACCACAACCACGGCTACAACATGATTGAGCATCCCTGCGCCAGGGCCGGCATACTGGCGGGTAATCCCGTTCACGAGGATATGGTTGAGCAGGCGAAAATGGCGAAGCTTAACTTTATTGTCAATGTCTTGCTGAACAAAAAACGGGAGATTACCCACGTTGTCGCCGGTGAGATGGTCGCCGCCCATGAAAAGGGCTGCGCCATGGAGAGACAGGCTGCCGCAGCCATGATAAAACACAAAGTAGACATCACCATTACCACCAACAGCGGGGCGCCGCTTGATCTGGATTTGTACCAGTCATGCAAAGGGATTGACACCGCCGCCCAGATAACCCGTGACGGCGGGATCATCATCGCGGCTTCTTCATGCAGCACCGGCATCGGGCCCGAAGCCTTCAGGACACTCCATGCCTCGGTCAAATCGCCAAAAGAGGTCCTGCAGAAAATCAGGCGGCAGCAGCCGATCGGGGTTCAGTGGGAAAACCAGGTTCTTGCACGTGTCCAGCTCAGGAATGATATTTACCTGGTCTCAAGCCTTGATGATACCGCAGTCAAGGATATGATGATCACACCGGTAGCAAGCATCGAAGAAGGGCTGGAGCGGGCATTTCGCGTCCTCGGTAAGGATGCGAGTATTGCCGTCATACCGGAGGGGCCGATGGTTCTCCCCCTGCTGGATAGTTAGCGGGCAGGTTATCACAGGAGACGGAGAGCTATGAGCACAAATTCCTCACCTGATTTCCCGGAATACGCCCATACCGCAGGGGTCTGGAACCGCATCGCCGCATGGTGGGATGACCGGATTGGCAACGGCAACGATTTCCAGGATATCCTCATTGAGCCGACGACAGAGCGTCTCCTTGAGATTCAGCCCGGTGACGAGGTGCTGGATATTGCCTGCGGGGCAGGACGCTTTGCCCGCCGCATGGCAGCATGTGGCACCCGTGTCTGTGCCTTTGATTATGCCGAGAAGTTCATCGAACGCGCACGGAAGCGAACCACCGTAAACCGCGACCGGATTGAATATCACGTTCTTGATGCTACCAGCCCGGATGCCCTGCTCTCGCTCGGCAAAAAACGGTTTGATGCCGCCGTCTGCACCATGGCTCTTATGGATATGTCATCAATCGAACCCTTGATATCATGCCTACCGCAGATGCTAAAGCAAAACGGGCGGTTTGTCTTTTCCGTGCTGCACCCGGTGTTTAATTCAGGAACATGCCGCCGCATCGCCGAGGAATCCTTTCAGGATGGCAGGCTGGTAACAAAAGTGGGTGTTGTTGTCACCGATTACCTGCAGCCTTTTGCGCACAGGGGTATCGGCGTACCGGGTCAACCGGAGCTGCAATATTACTTCCACAGACCCCTGAGCGTGATAAGCAACACCTGCTTCAAGCACGGCTGTGTTCTGGACAGAATAGAGGAGCCAGCCTTTCCGGAAAGCCCTGAGGACGCATCAGGAAGCATTTCATGGCACAATATGCCCTCAATCCCGCCGGTGCTGGTTGCCAGGATGCTTCTTAAATAGTCCAAGGCTTCAGTCACCCAGCGGGATTATCCCATTTACCATCATAAGACAGACACCGGGGCAAACTGCAAACCTTGTTCACTGTTTTCACCGGCAACATTTCCTCATTTTTCTAAGCATGAGGATGATATTATAATTCAGGATAGAAAAGTGCAGTACAAAAAACGAGGACGCAACTTCGGTTGCTTCCTCAGGAAACATTCCTGTGAGGGCTATCCCGGTAACTGTTAAATATCGGGATATTGTTGTGTCAGTAAGGATGTATCTTCTCTTGAACAAGCCAGCCTATTTAAATGGCTGCTCTCTGCCAGTTACCTTCATGCCCTATTGGAGTGAAATTATGATTAACCGGTTCGCGTATTACGCTTATATCGTCAAAATACACCCCCCAGGTCGCGACTCTTGTTCCTATGGCAATGTCGCCGGAAGTGTAGGCAGAGTGCGTTTGACTGATCCTAAGCACATTGTCCAGATATACCTTTATAGATTCTCTC
>JBDRFO010000006.1:0-22280 GCA_043818655.1 Chloroflexota bacterium | reverse complement strand
GGGGAAAAGCCCCGCTTTACCGCCGGCTTCAATCGCCATGTTGGAAACGGTGAGACGTCCCGAAACACTGACATTCCGGACACCCTCGCCGGTAAATTCGATTGACATATAGGTTGCCCCATCGGCGCCAATCTTCCCGATGAGATAGAGAATAAGGTCTTTGGCGTAAACACCGGGGGAGAATTTGCCGGTTAAGACAACATTGATGCTCTCGGGCACACGGAACCAGGTCTTACCCAACGCCATCACGACCGCAGCATCGGTAGAGCCCATACCGGAGGCAAAAGCCCCCAGCCCCCCGGCGGTTACGGTATGGGAATCAGTGCCGATAATCAGGTCGCCCGGCTTTGCCAGGGACTCCGCAACCAACTGGTGGCAGGCGCCCTCACCCACATCGGAAAGGAGCAGTCCCGCCTCGCGGGCAAACTTGCGCAAGAAGATATGGTCGTTCGACATATTGCGTACCGGGCTGGGGGCGGCATGATCAAGGAACTGGGCAACCCTGATGTTTTTTGCCAGGGGACCGAACTTCCCTTCCTGGTACTGCCTGACCGTCAGCGGCCCCGTGGTATCCTGAAGAAAGGCCAGGTCAACCTGTGCAATCACTATATTACCCGCCCTGGCATCAGTCCCCGATTTGTTGCTGAGTATCTTTTCGGCTAATGTCTTACCCACGATGCTCCCTCACTAACTCTTCAATTTGACGATGACAATACTGGCGTGGCGTCAGGCAGGAGATGTAAAGGGATTTTAACCTGATGCCAGTCTCGTTAATATCTATAAAAACGGAATAACAGGATAATAACAGTAAGGAATTATAACAGCAAAGGGAAGCGAGTGCAACAAATTATGCGGCATGGTGTTGCCACATCAGGGATAGTTTCACGAAAGAAAGGTGCTACCTTCCCCGTCATCTTGAACCAAAGGAAGAAAAAACTTACTTCGCTGGCTCACGGACGAAAACCGCCGGGCCGCGGGAGCGGGCAACACCGTCAACATAGTTGCGCCTGCCGGCACAGAGGGCGCAGATATTTGCGGAGTCGCCGGCGTTGATTGGCTCATGATTTGCCGCACGCCTGACAAATTCCCGTGCTTCCCGGTATTTTCCGTTGTTCCAGACCTCCCGGAAAGAAGAGGTGAAGCAGTTGCCGAAGTCATAGTTTTCGGGCCAGACCCCGGAGCATGGGGAGACAGAGCCGTTGTAGTTCACCGAGCCTGATTGCCACAGCCAGCTGCACTGCTCTGCGGGGTGCTTTAGCTCGTCCCGACTGTTATAGATGCTGAATTCGGAATCCCGCGCGACGAGATAATCACCGGCAAGAGCCACCAGGTCTTTGACATCGGAGTTGGGCATCAGACCCATGAAGCTGTGCCCCCCGATAAACTGGATGGCGTCACACCCCATTTCCTTTGCCCGTGCCACCGCGGCGGGCATCTCATGAATATTGTGCTTGAAGACGAGATACTGCCAGGTGATATACGGGGTACGCTTGCGCTGCTTTTTCCGTGCCTCGATGATCAGCCTGAGGTTTTCCATGACCTGTTTGAAGTCGCCGCCGATACGGTATTTCCGGTATGTCTCCTCCGTAACGCCGTCAATGGATAGCTTTAAGGTGTCCAGACCGGAGGATACCAGCCTCTCCGGAGAAGACAGGTAGTTGAGGTTGGAGGAGAAATTGGTGAAAATCAGCTTTTTCTTGGCATAGGCGACCATCTCGTAGATATCGTCATTAAGCAAGGGTTCACCCCAGGTAAACATGTAAGCCCTGATGATATAGTCTCCAATCTCATCCAGAAGCCTCTTGTAGTCGGCAAAGTTCATTTTCCCCTTGGTGCGGTGGTTATAGCCTGCCCCGTTGGGACAGAGCGGACATTTTAGCTGGCAGACATTGTTCACATCCACGTTTAAGTAGATGGGCAGTGACTTCAGTTGCAGACGGTGTTCTTTGTACTCCCGCTTGTTTTGCCGGTAGTTGCTGATCTTCTTGAATAAAATCCCGGGCGAACCCAGGAACGTTTTTCGGTAAGAAGGTCTCTCCCTGAATGTGTAAACCTTAATCATGCCAAAGATACCTTTCCCTCGTGCCGTCAAATACCGGTATCAGGTGCATTACTTTTTCTCACCCTGCCCTGACATCCCGCCATCTCATGGCGCATGCGACTGATTCTGTATATTCTAATCACTGACCTGTCCTTTGTCAAAGCTACAGGCTATCCAAGAACCAATACTCCGAATCTGAGTATGTAACTCGCCCAGTCTCAGGACGTTGAGTTTCCGGATGAATTCCCAAAAGGGCAACATCTGGACTGTCCCTCTGAGGAGTGATAGATATAAAGCAATCTATGATAACTATCCCGAAACTTTTTCTGAATCCGAGCAGGCAATGTGTCCCATCTCAAGATACTGAATCTACGGATAAATTCAAAAATCCCGGCAGTCGGACGAATTGCTCCGCTGACGCTCGCAATGATTGACCGGGTTATCTTTACCGGCGGCTTTTCCTGCCGCCGCCCGCTGTTTTCGGGGGAGTGGGTCGATCGCCGCGGTAATCGGGGGCGGTGATATTCCAGACCATGCTTAGTTTATGGTCAATCAGCCGGGAGCGGACACGGTCCTCAATCTCATCCAGGGACTTGGTGGTGGTGATGACCGTGGGGAGACGGGAGTTGTAGCGGTAGTTGATAACCTGGTAGAGCTTTTCCTGTGCCCAGGGGGTCGTTGACTGTTCGCCGAAATCATCCAGTATCAGGAGCGGTGTCTTTTTGACGCTTTCAAAAAGCTCGTCATAGGAGACAGTTCTCTCCGGACTGAACGTAGCGCGCAGGTGGTCAAGGAACTCTGGCACGACGATGAAGAGGGCGGGCTTCCGGTGCCGGTAGCGGTAGTTGGCGAGGGCGGAAGCCAGGTGTGTTTTGCCGCAGCCGTTCATGCCCTGAAGCACCAGCCAGCCTTCGGGAGACTCGGCAAATCGGGAAACCGTATCAAAAACACTTTTCAGGTTCTCGCGCTGCTCTGCCGGCAAATTAACCCGCTTGAAGTCAAAGCTGTCAAAGGTCATCTCTTTCTGCAGGACAAACTCCTGCCCCCAGCCGTACTCCAGTGAATCCTGTTTCCTGCCGATGCGGTAGATACGGCAGACATCGGGGTTGGTAAGGCGGGTGCGGATTCTTTCGTCCAATTCATCAGGCGGAATGATGGTGATAATAACCGTGGGTAGGGCGCTGACGAAACGGTGGTTGATCAGCTGGTCGATCTTTTCTTTTGACCAGGGGGTATCCGCCTGAGCGCCCAGGTCATCAAGGATAAGAAGGGGAGCGCTGCGCACCCTTTCGAAAAACTCGTTATAGGGTATTTCCCCATCAGGGTTAAACCCGGCTCGCATCCTCTCCAGGAGATCGGCGACGCTGATAAAAAATGCCGGGAGCCCTTTTTTCACGCACGCATTGGCGATGGCGGCGGCGATCGTGGTCTTGCCGCAACCGCTGGGGCCGGTCAGGATGAACCAGCCTTCTGGTGACCGGGCATACTCTTTTGCTGCCTCATAGACGCGGTGGAACGCCTCCTGCTCTGCCGGGTTTTTGCTTCTCCCCGCCGGGTTGAGTTTTTCAAAAGTAAGATGAGAGAGCGCTCCGAGGTTGCTGTAACGGAGGAGGCGTGCCTCACGCTCTCGGGCAGATTCATCACGGGCACAGCGACAGGGTATGGCGCGACCAAAATCCGGATGTCCTATCCTGACATCAGCATAGACAAAACCAACCCCCCGGCAAACAGGGCAAACGGAAGTCGATTGTGTTTCGCTAGCGCCGGACGATATGTCCGTATTTTCCCCGGACGTATTTATCGGGATCTGGCTTCTTTTCAGGATATCGCTGATATGCTCCATTGCTTTTACCTTCTGATGACCAGTGTTCCAGGATACGGGCGATATACCGCCAGTTCCGCTTGTTCAGGCTGACCGCCTCTTTGAGTGCATCGACGATCCACTGGCGGGGATACAGCTTCTCTGCCGCCTGAAGCTCATCGGCAATGAGCGGGGTCAGCATCCCGATATTATCCTCATAAAGGCTGAAGATATCGGGTGTCTCCGCGGTGGCCTCCGGCGCTGCTTCAGGAACGGCACCTTTCTCCTCTTTTGCCGGAAGTTGGGGTAAGGCAAGCTCACCCCTTTTTATTTTCGCTGCCGCCTGCCGGTCAGACTCCGTATTCAGCAGGTAGATATCATGCTGTGTCTTACTTCCGGAAGATACGCAGATAACCGTGCCGCGGCGCACCATCATCGCCAGTGCTCTCGCCAGTGCTTTTTCCTCTGGTTCACCGGCTCCCTTAAGACACTCTCTGAGACCGGGGTTAGTCAGAAGCTCATGCCCCGTAATAAACCGGGGGTAGCCGCGCTTCTGGTAAAGGGTTGCCAGTGTGTAAAGGGTTACCTTTAGCTCGGTGATATCCTCGATTTCCGGCAGGATGGCACTGTAGAAAATGCTGGGCAGGGGTGTATATCGTGTTCTTGCCGGGAAACCGTTAAACTGCTTCATCATTAATTTCCTGGCGCAAAATTAATTTTGCACAGGTGCTCTCTATCATACTCCCCTCGGTAAGCGGTGGCAAAAAATTTTACAGCAAACTCGGTTCACTGCTGGTTTGAATATCCTCAAACTTGGCGGTTCTGGGGATGAAGTGGAGATCAATCTCTCCGGTAGGCCCGTTCCTGTGTTTGGCGATGATGATATTGGCAATCCCCTCCGGGTATTCCTTGTCCGGAAACTCCTTCTCCCAGTCCTCTCTCGTCCGGTAGTAATAGTCGTCCCGGTAGATGAAGGCGACGATATCGGCATCCTGTTCAATTGAGCCGCTTTCCCTGAGATCGGAGAGCTGTGGCCGGTGCGAGGCACGCCACTCCACTGCCCGGCTGAGCTGAGAAACGGCAATCACCGGCACATTAAGCTCGCGGGCGATGGCTTTCAGGGAGCGTGAAATATAGCTTATCTCCTGGACACGGTTGCTGGTTTTGTTATCTCCCTGCATCAGCTGCAGATAGTCAACGATGATCAGGTCAAGCCTGTGCTCAAACTGGAGGCGGCGTGCCCTGCTCCGCATCTCGACCACCCTCAGCATAGGCGAATCATCAATATAGATGTCTGCCTCGGAGAGCACACCGGTGGCATTCATGATCTTTCTTTCTTCCTCTTCCGTATGCAGACCAAGCCGGATGCGCCGGAAATCAATGCTGGCTTCGCTGGAGAGCATCCGCAGCACCATCGGCTCATGTGCCATCTCCAGGCTGAAGAGTGCCACGCAGGCACCCTGCTGGATGGCGGCGTTTCGGGCAATGCTCAGAGCAAAGCTGGTCTTACCCATGCTGGGGCGGCCCGCGACAATCACCAGGTCGGAGCGCTGCAGCCCGCCAATGTACTCATCAAGCTTGTTAAAACCGGACAGGATGTAAGGGATACTCTCGGCACGGCCATCCGTGGCGGGCGTACCGGTGCCGGCCTCAAAATAATCGTTCAGGATATTTTTGATGTGGATAAAGTCCTGGGTGCTCCGGTCCTGGCGCAGGCGGAAGAGGGTATCCTCCGCCCGGTTAAGAGAGGCGGTAACATCAGGGTCAGCCGCGTAGCCGATTTCGGTAATCTGACCTGCCGCCTTGATCAGGCTTCGCATGACGGAGAGGCGGTAAACAATCTGGGCATAGTGCTGGATATCCAGCGAGGTGGGGACAACAGAAACCAGGTGACTCAGGTAGGCAGCCCCCCCGATAGCCGTAATCCTGTTTTGCCGGTCCAGTTCCTGCGCGACGGTTATCCGGTTGATGGCTTCATCACGCTGGGACAGTGCGATGCAGGCTTCGTAGATCATCCGGTTCTGTTCGCTGTAGAAGTCCTGCGATTGCAGTATCGGGGATATCTCATAAATAGCCGCACCGTCAATGAGCAGTGAGCCATTCACTGCCTCCTCGGCATCAATATCATGCGGCGGTAACTTGCCCCCGTACAAGTCTGTTTACGTCTCCTCAACAACAGTTACGATCAGCGTGGGTGCGATATCTTTCGCGAGCTTAACAGAAACCTCATGGCTCCCGGTCTCATGAATCGGCTCGGTAAGATCAATCTTTCGCTTATCAACGAATATCCCCTCGGCCGCAAGCGCCTCGGAAATATCGGCGCTGGTGATGGCACCGTGGAGACGTTCCTTGGCGCCGACACGAGCCTTGATCGTCACCTCTTTCGCGTCCAGTATTTTCCCAAGCTCGGCGATCTCCGCCTCGGTCTGAGCCTGTTTTTTCGCCCTGGCACGGCGTTCCAGCTCCATCTGTTTCAGAGCGGATGGTGTTGCCAGGAGGGCGAGCTTTCGCGGCAGCAGGAAGTTTCGGCCGTAGCCGTCAGATACGTTTTTAGTCTCACCGGCTTTCGCTATCCGGTCGACATCCTCAAGAAAGATTACCTTCATCTAATTTTTCCCCTTTCCGGGCTGTTGTTGTTACTTTTTATGATTATACTTTACTGCTGCGGGAAAGGAAAGTGTATTTTGGTCGTGGTTACCTGCAGGTTCTTGAACTATTCCCTTGATGTTATGAGACACAGGCAGGCAAAGCCAGTGATGGCGGCGGCTTCTGATGACCTGACAACCTGCCGGAGATGCTTTCTCGTGACCGTGCCCGAAATGTCATCTGCCTTGCGATGCTGGGTTTCTGGATGACTTCTATACCAAAGCCAAGGTGAAACCTGCAGACTTGCAACATGGATAATATAGTTTTTACCCTGGTATTAGTTTAAAGGCTTAGCCGAGGATGTATCTTTCGGCATAGATGGCAGCCGTGGCGCCGTCGCCGGCGGCACAGATTACCTGGCGTGCTGAGTTATGACGGATATCACCGGCGGCAAAGACACCGGGAAGCTCTGTCTCCATCTTCTCGCTGGTGATAATGTGTCCGGCTTCGTCCAGCTTCAGGATGTCCTTGAGGTAATTTGTCTCCGGTTTCAGCCCGATGGAGATGAATACCCCGTCTATGGGAAGCAGCGAGGTACTTCCGTCCTTCACATCACGCACGCTCAGCCCGCTCACGGTTCCATTCCCTTTGATCTCCGCAACCACCGAGTTCCAGCGGACTTCTATTTTTGGCTCACCAAAAGCCTTCTCCTGCAGGAGAGGCCCGGCACGCAGCCTGTCACGGCGGTGGATGATGGTGACCTTGCGGGCAAAATGGGTGAGGTGCAGGGCTTCGGTAACCGCCACATTACCGCCGCCGACCACCGCCACCGCTTTATCCTGAAAGAAAGCGGCGTCACAGGTGGCGCAGTAGGAGACACCGCGCCCGGTAAACTCCTCTTCTCCAGGGATGCCAAGCTTGCTCCGGGCGGAGCCGCCGGCGATGATTAGAGCCTTTGCCGTAAAGTCACCATCTGTCGTGATAACCTTCTTGATGCTGTCCGTAAGCGTAACGGCGGTAACCTCAGCCATCATGGTCTCAAGCTGGTATTTAGTTGCCTGCTTTTGCATCAGCTCGGTAAGCTCCAGACCGCTGATACCCTGGGGAAAGCCGGGATAGTTCTCCACCATCTCGGCGCTCGTTATCTGCCCGCCCATTATCCCCTTCTCAATCATCAGGCTCCTGAGTCTGGCTCTTGCCGTGTAGAGTCCGGCGGTCAGCCCGGCAGGCCCGGCACCGATAATGATGACATCATAGTTGTTTTTATCCATCTATTTCCCTCCGTGCTGCCGGTATCGTTGACTGCCTTCTGTATCTCAGCGCATAAACATGAACCGTGGGGCAAAAGGCGATAAGGGGCAATTTACATGATACACCACCCCAAAGATTTATGCTCAATCCTCCGCGCGCAGCTCTTCGCTGATTACCTTCGGGACGGAACTCTCTGCCGTCCTGATGGCAAGTCCGATTGCATTTCTGATTGCCTTTGCATGGCTCCTGCCGTGGGCAATAATAACACTGCCCTTCACCCCCAGGAGACAGGCACCACCATACTCCCGGAAATCCATCCCCTTTACCAGCGTGCCCACCCCGACATCAGCCACCAGGGCACTCCCCTGAAGACTGGCAGCGTTGTTTGCCCCGTATCCCGCCTGCCTCATTCTGACAAAAGATTCGCCCAGCCCTTCAACCGTCTTGATGACGACGTTTCCCGTGAAGCCGTCGGCAACAATAACATCCGCCTTGCCTTTACCCAGGTCGTGTCCTTCGATGTTCCCGATAAAGTTCAGGTCGGATTTTTTCAGCAGCTGGTGTGCTTCCACGGTGAGCCTGTTGCCCTTGGTCTCCTCTTCACCGTTGCTCATCAGCCCGATACGCGGTGTGGTAATATCCAGGATGCGCCGCGCGTAGATGGCACCAAGGCGGGCAAACTGTAACAGGTGACGGGGACGGCAGTCAGCGTTGGCACCGGCATCGATCAGAAGGGCCGGAGCCAGCGGGTTGAGGTTGATGATACTGCATAGCGCCGGGCGCTCAACGCTCTCAATTTTCCCCAGTATCAGGAATGAGGCACAGAGGACCGCCCCGCTGTTGCCGGCAGAGATAAAGGCATCCGCCTGCCCGCTTTTGACCAGTTTGATACCAACGACGGTTGATGAATTTGGCTTGTTCTGCACCGCCTCCATCGGAGACTCGTGGTAGGTGATAACCTCATTTGCTTCAACAATAGTTATCTCCAGTCTTTTGAGGTACCGGTTGGTTAGCACATGGAGCGGAGATTTCCTGCCTACCAGGGTAATCCCGATGTTAAACTCCTGGGCAGCTTTGATGGCACCCTTCACGATTTCGTGCGGCGCATAATCGCCGCCAGCGGCATCAACGGCAATAATCATTTCTCTCCCCCTATCCGGAAAAACTGGCCCGCGGAGGATTACCCCCAGCGGTTACAGCGCCCACCCCACCGGGCAAGCATCTTATTATTAAGGGACAATCCGGCTATTTCACAGGCATTGGGACAGTCCCGGCACGCAAAAGAAGATGCCTGGTAATTTTCCCCGGTTATGTTCATCCCCTTGAACCGGCTGAGGCTTTTGTTCCCGTTCATCTTCTCACGCACCAGCCGGGCAGCTCCAATCGCTCCCAGAATGGCGGTGTTTGGCGGCACAATAATCTCTATGCCCAGCTCTTCCCGAAAAGCCTTGAGGATACCCTGATTCAAAGAGACCCCTCCCTGAAAGACAACCGGTGGCTTGATCTCCTTCCCCGGAGCGACGCTCGTGAGATAGTTACGCACCAGCGCCTGGCAGAGTCCGTAGACAATATCCTGAACCGGGTGTCCCATCTGTTGCTTGTGTATCATGTCGGATTCGGCAAAAACAGTGCAGCGGCCGGCAATGCGCACCGGCGCGGTGCTCTCAAGGGCGCGTCGGCTGAACTCTTCAATGCTCATGTTGAGGCGCGCTGCCTGATGGTCAAGAAAGCTGCCCGTGCCCGCAGCACACACGGTATTCATCCCGAAATCGCTAACCAGACCGTCCCGGATCAGAATAATCTTGCTGTCCTGCCCCCCGATTTCGATTATGGTCCGGACATCCGGCATCTGCCCCAGGGTGGCGAGAGCCTGGCAGGTAATCTCGTTTTTGGTCATGTCCGCACCGGTAACCACCCCGATCAGGTAGCGGGCGCTCCCTGTTGCCGCCACCCCCGAGATCTCAGCACCATGCGGCAGCCGGTCTTTTATCTGCCTCAGCCCTTCCTGCATTGCCTCAATGGGCTTGCCCTTGGTCAGCAGGTAAACATGGCAGATAAGATCGCCCTTGTTATTAATCGCAGCAAGCTTGGTGCTGACCGAACCCGAATCAATACCCAGATATACTTCCAAACGATCTCCCAAATCTTATTTATCTGTTCCCGCAAAAAGCCGGAAAACAGAAGCAAGCCTTTTGCGGAAGCCGGGTTAAGCGGCAACCCAGACTGAAATCTGGCTTATGCCGCACCGTTATTTTTGCTCGAAAAACTCCTCTTTAACCCCCGTCATTATTTCTTTACCGGCCAGCAAATCGGCAGCCGTCATCGCCAGCGCACCGGCGCCATCAATGAGACCTTTCGTACCGGCAGCGGAAACCGAAGCATCGGCGAACGCCGGGGTATGCAGTGAGACGCCCGTCGGTGCGATAGCTACCATGGCATGAATTGCGGGCACCACCTGGCTGACGTTGCCCATATCCGTGCTGAAAAAGCTCTTTTCCGGGTCAGTCAGGATAACATCCCGTCCCAGGGATTTCATGTTGTCCTGAAAGAGGCGGGCAACGGTCAGGTTGCTCTTCATAGTTCTGTAGGGGGCATCGTCCCATCTGTACTCAAGACGCGCGCCCGTGGCAGACCCGGCACCGACGAAGCAGTTTATCACCTTCTGCTTCAACTCCTCAAGGTAACCATCATCTTCGGCACGCACCATGAAGTTCCCGGCACTGTGTCCCGGAACGATGTTGGCTGCCCTGCCGCCATCGGTGATAATGCCGTGAATGCGGGCTTTTTCCCTGATATGCTGTCTCAGCGAGTTAACGGCGGCAAACGACAGGAGCATGGCTTCGAGGGCATTAATGCCCAGTTCGGGGCTGGCAGCGGCGTGCGCCTCTTTCCCGAAGAACTCAAGTGCCACGGTCTGGCAGGCAAGCGTCTTCATGGTGGCCATGTCATACCCGCCCGGATGAACCATCATGGCAGCATCTATTCCATCAAAGACACCACTGTCCACCAGTACTGCTTTCCCGGCACCCTTTTCCTCATCAGGGGTTCCGATGACGACGATGGTGCCGCCAAACTGTTTGACCGCCAGCATGGAAGCAACGGCAGCGCCGGCGGCAGAGGCGGCGATGATGTTATGTCCGCAGGCGTGTCCCAGCCCAGGTAAGGCATCGTACTCTGCCAGGAAAGCAATCACCGGATGCCCTTCCCCGTATCTTGCTGCAAAGGCTGTCGGTAACTCCGCAAGACCGCGCTCAAGCCGGAACCCGTTATGCTCAAGATAGGAGCTAAGCCATGAGGCTGCTTTTGTCTCGCATCGCCCCTCCTCCGGGTTCTCGTGAATTATTTTACTGAGCTTGGTAAGCTCGCCACGCCGCGCCCCCACCTCTTTTATGATATTGGCTTTTAGCTCATCGATGCCCATTTCTTCACCGCTATCCTGTCACGTCGGGCTAAAGTTGCTCTGTCCTATTATAGCTTAACCCAGATACCATTTCTAGAATTTTTATCGCTTATGCAGTTGAGGCAGCTTTGTACGTGTGATAACTGAGGAGTAGCTTCAAAATTTGTATCTAACTGCGTAACTCATAAACTTATGCAGCTTATGATACGCTATAATAAAACCTTCGAAATGGAGAAGTCTAACCTACTGTCATTAAGAAGAGCGAAGCGATGAAACATTGATATAAATCCGCGCTGTCATTGCGAGCCGTCACGCTACGCTCAGGGTAAATTATGCGAAGCAATCCGTAAAATCCGGGTGCGCTGAACGGATTGCTTCGGGCTTCGCCCTCGCAATGACACCAAACAAAGCAGAGTGATACCAGGATAACCGCTCTGTTCAGTGATCGCAGGTAATCGGGTTTTCATGCATCCCGCTGACTGTACCAGGGTGCGGCATTGATGATGAAATAAAACACTTCCCCCTCCCTTCATCAGGAAAGGGGAAGTACCAAATCAAGTTCTCTTTATGACAAGCTATCCGGAAACTGTTTTTCTGAGGATGAGCAGGTAATGTGCCCTATCCCAGGATACTGGGTTTCTGGGTGACTTAAAATCTACAGCTTGACCAACTTTGCCGTATAGATATCAGGGATGGTCAGCATCTCCTTCAGAGATTCTTCCGGCAGCGGCTCATCAAGGGCAAGCACCATGATTGCCTGTCCCCTCGGCTTGAGCCTGCCGACATGCATGGCGCTGATATTAACATCCTTATCGGCGCACATCTTGCTCACCGCAGCGATGATCCCGGGACGATCGCGGTGGTCAGAGAAGAGGAAGTAGCCCTCTGCCGGAATGAAGTCAAGCCAGTAGTTATTGATGCGGACGATGTGCGGCTCACCGTGCAGGACGGTTCCGGCAACGGCGGTTGTCCCGCTGCTCGTGTTGACGGCAACACTTACCACACTGGCATAGTTTTTGCAGACGGATTCTTTCTCCTCCACGAGGGAGAGACCGCGCTGCGCTGCCAGGATATTAGCATTTACCAGATTGACCCGTTCCTGACTTATCTCTTCCAGAAGACCACCCAGCACGGCGGCTTTCAGGGCTTTGGTATCGTAGTTGGATATCTCGCCCTCATAGCGGACTTTAATATCGCGGACCTGTCCCTCGGCGAGATGGTAAGCCAGTTTTCCCACCTTGGTGGCGACGGTCGTAAAGGGAGTCAGTACCGACAGGGCTTCCTTCGGGATAAAGGGTGCATTGATGGCGTAGCGCGGCTGCTCCCCCTTGATCAGGGCAACAAACTGCTCGGCAACATCCCTTGCGGCGATTACCTGAGCCTCACCGGTGGATGCCCCCAGATGCGGTGTGACGATGATCTTGTCAACCTCAAAAAGCGGGCTGCCCGGTGGTGGCTCGGCAGGGAAAACATCGACAGCGGCACCGGCCAGCTTCTTTTCCCTGACCGCTGCGGCAAGTGCTTCATCATCAATCAGACCGCCGCGGGCGCAGTTAACAATGCGCGCGGTTGGTTTCATCAGGGCCAGCTCTTTGGCTCCGATCATGCCTTTCGTCTGCTTGGTCATGGGTACGTGCAGGGTCACGAAGTCTGCTACCTTAAGCAACTCCTCCATTGGAAGCAGGTCTATCTGCATGTTCCGAGCAAAGTCTTCCGTGACAAACGGGTCGTAGCCAACAAGCTTCATCTCGAAGGCACGGGCACGCTTAGCTACCTCTGAGCCAACGTTACCAAGACCGATGATACCCAGCGTCTTGCCCCTGAGTTCAACACCGGTAAATTCGCTCCGCCGCCACTCCCCTTTTTTGGTCGAGGCATTAGCCTGAGGGGTATTCCGGGCAAGGGCGAGCATGAGGCCCATCGTGTGCTCGGCAGCGGAGATGGTATTCCCGGTGGGTGAGTAGACCACGATAATGCCCCGCTTGGTGGCGGCTTCAATATCAATGTTATCCACGCCGACACCGGCACGCCCGATAATCTGGAGGTTTTTCGCAGCCTCAATAATCGTGGCGGTAACCTTGGTGGCACTGCGCACCATCAGTCCTTCGTAGTCGGGAATAATGGCGGCAAGCTCATCAGGTTTAAGACCTGTCCTGACATCAATTTCAGCATAGTCCTTGAGAATGGCAATCCCTTCACTGGAGATATGGTCTGCGATTAGCACCTTCATTTTGGCCAGCTCCTATACCTTATTTTATCCGTTAAGCCCGGCTTTGGGCAGCACCACCTTGAGTGCTGACACGACGCCCTTGATATCATTATCATCCACATAGCCCATGTGACCGATACGGAATATCTTCCCGGCCAGCTTGCCCTGCCCGGTGGCAAGAACGATGTCATGCTCTTCGCGCATCAGCTTGAGCATCCTGGTAATGTCCAGTCCCGGCGTCCCAACGACAGCAGTGACGGTATTTGAGGCAAATCTTTCATCAGCCAGCAGAGATAGCCCCAGGGCTTTGACACCATCTCTGGTTGCCTTACCAACCCTTGCATGCCTTGCGAAGATATTGGGGAGTCCTTCTTTAAGCAGCATTTTCAGCCCAATCTCCATGCCGAAGAAAACGGAAACAGCCGGTGTCCACGGTGTCTGTCCCCTCTCTGCATAGCTCTTCGCTCTGGTAAAGTCCCAGTAGAAGCGGGGCGTCTTTGCCTGTTCGATCGCCTTCCAGCCCATCTCGCTGACGCTGACCATAGCCACGCCCGGGGCGGACATCCATCCCTTCTGGGAACCGGCGATGGCAACGTCAATATTCAGCTTGTCGACCGGCAGGTCCAGCGAGCCAAGCCCGCTGATCGCATCAACTACCAGCAGCTTGCCCATCTCTTTGACGACCGGGGCAATCTCGCTGAGGGGGTTGGTAACACCGGTAGAGGTCTCATTAAAAGTGATAAACACGGCTTTTACACCCGGGTTTGCCTTTAGCGCCTGTCTTACCGCGTCAGGGTCGGCAGCCTTGCCCCACTCAACGTTGAGGGGGACAACCTCGACGCCGAATATCTTGAGTATTTGGCCGAAACGGTCGCCGAAAGAGCCGATATTCACCAGCAAAACCTTGTCTCCCGAAGAAACGGTATTCACGACTGCCGCCTCCATACCACCGGTACCTGAGCCGGTCAGTACGAAAACATCATTCTTGGTCTGGAAGAGTGTTTTGAGGTTGACAGTGATACTTTGCAGCACCTGCTCAAATTCGGGACCGCGGTGGTTAACCATCGGCTTAGCCATTGCCTGAAGGACTTCATTGGGAAGGGGTGTCGGGCCGGGAATGCGTAAGTTACTCATGTATCTCCTCTCCTACCTAATTTGTTGTCAGTATTTACTATTTTCATAAAGCGGTGTTTGCCCACTTTAATAATACTGCCGTCTTTCATCGCTGTGGTAAAGCTGGTTACCTTTTTACCGTCGATCTCGACGGCGCCCTGCTCGATGAGCCGGACGGCTTCACTGCGGCTCCGAGCAAGCCCGGCTTCAACCAGGATATTCCTGAGTTCTGTCTGGCTGTCGAGGGCGGTGCGGTACTCCCTGATGTCTTCGGGTAGCTCTTTCTTCTGGAAGACGCTGACAAAATGGGCCTCAGCCTCCGTTGCCGCTTCCCGGCTGTAAAGCTGGGTGATAATCTCCGCGGCAAGCCGTTTCTTGAGTTCCATCGGGTTAATACTGCCATCCTCCAGCCCCCTCTGAAGCTCCGTCATCTCCTCATCGGGAACGTCGGTCAGAAGCTCAAAGTACTGCATGATAAGGTCGTCCGAGATGGACATTACCTTGCCGAAGATTGTATCGGGGGGGTCGGCAACGCCGATGTAGTTCCCCAGGCTTTTGCTCATCTTGTGGCTGCCGTCGGTGCCCACCAGAAGCGGCACGGTGAAGATTTGCTGGGGATGCTGCCCTACCATTGCCTGCAGGTCCCTGCCCACCAGCAGGTTGAATTTCTGGTCGGTGCCGCCAAACTCGACATCTGCCCTGATGGCAACCGAATCATAAGCCTGGAGCAGGGGATAAATGAACTCGGTAATGGTGATCGGGCGTCCCTCGTGGTAGCGCTTGTTGAAATCATCGCGGGCAAGAAACTGGGCAATGGTGAACTTGCTTGCCAGCCTGATGACATCGCCGAGGCTGAAGTTGCCGAACCACTCGCTCTGCCACCTCACCTCCGTCCTGTCCCGGTCAACCACCTTGAAGAACTGCTGCATGTAGGTTTCTGCGTTTGCCCGTACCTGCGCCTCGGTCAGCATCGGTCGGGTGACGGAGACACCGCTGGGGTCTCCGATCTGGGCGGTCCAGTCCCCGACAATGAGGACGACCTGGTGCCCCAGCTCCTGGAGCTGTCTGAGCTTTCGCAGCCCCACCATGTGACCTATGTGGATGTCCGGAGAGCTTGGGTCAAAGCCCTCCTTGAGACGCAGTTTTTTCCCGGCACGAAGAAGTGCTACCAGCTCTTCCCGGACAATGATTTCCGCAACGCCGCGCTTTAAGATGTACTCGATGTTATTGCTCATGCTAGTTTTTACCCTGTGAATTTAATATCGCTTTCCCCTGCCTGATGTCTTTGGCGATCTGCGCTTTAAGCTCTTCCGGGGTGGCAAACTTTTTATCGTGGCGCAGGCGCTCAATAAAGCTGTTTTTCAGCTCCTTACCGTAGAGATTCCCCTGATAGTCGAGGAGATAGACCTCCACGGCACGCTGACCAATGCTAAAAGTGGGGCGCTCTCCGATGTAGGTCATTGATTTGTAGGACGCACCGTCAATTTCGGTCATGGTGGCATAGACACCATCTGCCGGCAGTGCCTGTCCGGGGTCTATCTCCAGATTAGCGGTAGGAAAGCCAATTGTTCTGCCGCGACCGGCACCGCTCCGAACCGTCTTCTTCAGCGTGAAGAGACGACCGGTAAGACTCGCCACTTTTTTCATATCACCCTGTGTCAGGGCATCCCTGATGGCGGTGCTGCTGACAACCTCGCCGTTGATTGTTACCGGAGCCACGACGACCACGCTGAAACCGATCTCCTCACCCAGCCGCTTCAAAGCGCTGGCATTGCCCTCTCTCTCCCGGCCAAGGGCAAAATCAGCCCCGATGACCAGTCCGCACATCTTCAGGTGCCGTATTAACATCCTGATAAAATGCTCAGCCCTTATTTCCGCGAGTTCCCGGGTAAAAGGCAGGGCAATGATGCGATCAACGCCGGCATCTTTCAGGAGATCCGTCCTCTCTTTAATATCTGTGAGGTAGGGAAGCTTTATCTCCGGACGAAATACTTTCTCAGGATGCTCCGTGAAGGTAACAACACCACTCTGAATCCCCTGCTCTCTCGCCCGGCTGATTAACTCGGAAAGCAACTTTCTGTGGCCCAGGTGAACCCCGTCAAAAATGCCGATGGTCAGTAGCATATCTGTTTCGGGTGCTAACCTGGCCAACTCTTCCTCTACCGGCATGATAACTCTCTCTAGGCATGCTCCCGATACGATGGATGGGCATCTATCCGCCGATACCACCCACCATACCTGGTAACCCATGCTTGCAAGGTTCATCAATGTTAGCACAAAGAATTTTCCAGCGTCAACTGAGCGATGATTTAGGTAAGTTCCGGTCATGGTTGAACAAAAGCACTGAAGTGGTGCTTCAGGTTATCACCGTACAAGCTATCAAAACATTGATTTTCCTGCATCTGAGTATATCACGTGCTCCATCTCGGCATGTTGAGTTTCCGGATGACTTCTGATGACTTCTAATGTTGCATCACCCTGCCCCAGATATAAAAAAGAGGAGATAGCCATGTGGCTATCTCCTTCGGTCGGTGAAGCAGGAGAGCTATTTCTTCATGTAGGCAGTGATCCCTTCCTGCCAGTCCTTCGGCAAACGGGGTATCAGCTGCGGGGTGACAAGCACCGTGGCGGCAAGTTTTCTGCCTCTTTCCGGTACCTCATCCCAGTTCAGGGAGGAAGCCTGCCGGAGAAGGGCACGGGCGGAACCCATGCTGGAATGAATTACCTCCTGGTCAACGAAGACCTCGACAAAGGCAGGTCTCTTCTCCTTCATTGCCACCGCAAATGACCTCTTGAGCGCCGGCTTCAGCTCCTCCGGCTTCTCCACGAACTCGGGATACGCACCCATCGTGGCAAACGCCTGGTCGTAGCGGATGTCGGGCATTGTCTCCCAGCTGTCGTGCAGGATGTTCCCCTCAACAGCGCAGACCTTGGACCACCAGTTCTCCCATGAGCCGTTGATTAAGGTGTTGTTATTCTCATGGATGAAGATGGCCGGGATGTTCCACCGGCAGCAGGTCTCGATATCCATGCCGGCGGCACCGACGGCACCGTCCCCCATCAGTCCAACGATGGGCTTGGAGCGGTTGGTTGCCAGCCCTGCCGCCAGGGCCATGCCGGGCGAATGCCCGATTCCGATTGTCTCAGAGGCATCCAGCGTACTGGCGGTATTGGTGCAGACGTTCCATGCGGTATAGTAAGCCGATGCCGTGAAACCATCGATGATGGAGATGTAGTCATTGTTGTAGTCCTCGGCGCCAACCTCAGCGGTGTAGCGACCCACCAGATCGGGATGCACCGGCATCTGGTGCGCTACCCTGTCGGCCCGCTCCATCACCCGCTTCTGGTAGCTTACCTCGGTATCCCTGACAAACTGGCGCCATTTCTCCCATTTCTCGACCGGCCCCTTGATACCCATATCCTTGACACACTGGATCATCATCTTCAGGGTCTCTTTGATGTTGCCGATGATTTCAATATCGGTGGGCAGGTTAAGCTCGGTGTAATCGGGATGGCTGTGTATCTGGCAATACCTGATGTTATGCGGGAAGAAGGGCGGGTTGCCAAAGTATTCCAGGGAGCCGATTCTGAGACCGAGTACGATGCAGCGGTCGGCAGCATTAAAGACCGGACCTCTGGAGCGGCGTCCGTAGCAGATGGGGTCAAGCTCGGAGATAATGCCCCTGGCGATACGCCGTCCGCTTGAGGGAACGCCGAGAAGATGGGCAAGCTCGCGGAATTCCTCCTGGCATTGATCCTGGTGCGCCTCGTGTCCCGCAATGATAACCGGCTTCTCCGCCTCAAGCAGCCACTTGACCGTTCGCTCTACCAGGGCAGGGTCAGGTCGCACGCGGAAACTCAGGTTCTCCGGCTTCCAGCCACCCTCCTGGTAGGCCTGGAAAGCGACACTCCGGTTCACACTCTTGGTGGTATCGGAACTGATTGACGTGTTGCCATAGGCTACCACCACCGGCCCGTAAGGTGGGGTGACGGCAGAGCGGAAAGCCCTCTTTAGCTGCCAGAGGAGTGTATTCGGGGTGTTCACCTTCCGTACCCACTTGCATATGCCCTGAAACTGGTTCTCCGCACGGGCAATGCCCTGCCCGCCGTACTTGTCATCATCAAAAGGCCCTGACTCAGCCTGGAGGGCGACCCCGGGGGCACCGGCCGAGTAAGCCTCGCAGAGACCCGTGCCAAAGTTGGTCAGACCGGTTCCGGCACCGGGCAGGGCAAAGCCGGGCCGTCCGGTCAATCTCCCCCAGGCATCCATCGCCATGCCGGCGGTCTGCTCATGGCGGACATGGACACACTTGATTTTGTTTCTCTGGAGAGGCATGATAAAGGTCGCGGTGCCGCCGCCGGTGAGGAAGAAGACATACTCCACACCCTCTTCCTTGAGTATATCGGCAACACAGTTGCCCAGATTGACCTTCTCTCTTGCCCTGGGATCTTCTTTTACCTGTAAAAAAAACTCGGCAGTTGGTCGCAGTTTATCAACAACGTATCTTTCTTCGGGTTGTTTTGCTGGTTGTTGCGCCATTTTTATACTCCTTTATAAATCATTTTTAGAGACGAGGACACCGGTTTCCTTCAGTACTTTATCTTCGATAGAACACCTCCTTTTGCCGGTCTTTCGGTAAAAACGGCAACAAGACATACCTAACCTGCCTGTGTTCATGAGTCATATCACACCGGGATGAACAGGCAGAGGAGCAGGTATCATCAGCAAGCCCTTCCCTCCATTTTCCTGACCTCTTTCGTATCTCCCGATTGCCGGAGGCAGCCGGGCGATCAGCTTCGTGTGTGGTGAGTATTTTGTCTGTGCCGGCAGGGGTTACCGGCTATCCAGAAGTGATCTTTCTGTAGCGCAGCGTGCTATGTACGCTGCCGTGCAATACCGGGGTTCCGGATGATTTTTAAGATTACCCCTCTTTCAAAACAAGAGATGTGCTTTCTACTGTATAGGTGCAGGTATCCTGGGGCGTCCGATTTCATCCAGTAATTTTGGGACCTCATCCTTCGTGTAGCCCAGGATGTTGACCAGAATCTCCTCGGTATGCTCACCCAGGAGCGGTGCCCTGCCCTGCTTGACGGCCGGCGTTTCCCCAAACTGCATGGGCAGGTTCTGGTATTTGTAGGTAAGGCCGGTGAGCGGGTGGGTATAATCGGTCAGATATTTGTTGGCGATGACCTGCGGGTCGTCAGGTAGCTCCTCCCATTTTTTCACCTTTTCCCACATGACATCTTTGCCCTCAAAGGACTTGATGTGCTCGGCAAATGTCTTTCTGGCAAAGTACTCATCGAGCAGGGCAACGGTTTCCCCGGCATGTTTCTGTCTTGCCGCATTGGTATTGAAGCGCGGGTCGTTAATTATCGACTCCGGTATTCCCAGCGCCTGGCAGAGTGGCACCCAGGTTCTTGCCTGCGGGGAGATGAGCATGATCCATGTGCCGTCCCGGCATTTGTAGTAGCTGGAAAGCATGGATGTTGATCTGTCCCTGGTTTGTGCTGGCGGCTGGGAGGGCAGCCCCTGGTAGAAAAACTGCTGCATGGCGCAGTTCATGAGCCACATGCACGAGGTAAGGTGTGAGGTTTCGATCTCCTGGCCGATGCCGAAGCGTTCCCGGGCAAGAAGCGCCGAGATTACCGTGAGGCAACCGATGATGGCGCCCATCTGGTCGGCACAGCCCCTCAGGTCATTGACCGGCTCTTTTTTTTCATTAGGCACCATGTACATCCACCCGGAACGGGCAAGCCCGCTGGGATCCATGCCGGGCTTGGAGCCATCAGGTCCCTTTGTGCCAAAACTGGTGCCGTTGAAGTAGATCAGCCTGGGGTTGTGTTTCTTGAGGTCCTCGTAGCCGACACCAAGCTTCCGGGCAACGCCGTAACGCATATTCTGCACAAAGACATCGGATTTGGCGACAAGCTGATAGAGAACCTCTCTTGCTTTTGGACTGGTCAGGTCCAGCACAAGACTCTTCTTGAGGCGGTTATTGTTTTCAAAATAGGAGCTGAGACCCATATCCCCAGGGCCTTTCCCCTCACTACCCTTCACCCACCGGGCCGATACCCGCCCCGGCTCACCTTCCGGTCTCTCTATCTTGATCACCTCGGCCCCCATCGTTGCGAGCATCATGGTATGGACGGGCCCAAGCTGGTACATGGTCATATCCAGAACCCTTATGCCTTCAAGTATCTCGTGAGACATGTTGTTCTCCTCCTTGTATCTTTGTTCCTTCTTCATGAGCAAAATGAGATAGGATGATAATTCAGCTTTTTGCTTCGTACCGGGGAATAATCAGGCGAACTGAGGGGAGAGGGCAATCCCGCATAAAATAAAAAAAGCCCAAATGCTTCCATTCGGGCTTTTATCCATCAAAGCGTTAAATCTCGCCACGAGGCTTTTATTTAGTTTGATCATTATCTCACCCCTCTTGACCAATCGCGATACCGGAGGCAAGAATTCATGCCGTTAGTAGTCTTGGACGATAACCGCAGTCCCCCCTGTTAGTTTTAAAGTATCATACCTGTTTATCAGTGCCCCTGTCAAGAAATTTACCGTCACGGTATCGTTCTGTTTTGGTTGATAACATTACTTTTCATGTCACTCTGAGGAGCGATAGCGACGAAGCAATCTCAATGCATACCCGGTAGAGATTGCTACGCCCACCTCTGGCGGACTCGCCATGACATAATGGATGATTGTCAGTGCTTTGAAACTAGCCAGAAGCTGTTTTCCGCATGCAGGTGGGTAATGCACCTTATCTCAGGAGACTGAGTTTCTGGATGACTTTCGGCAGCGCAGGCTATCCGGCTTGCTTGTTTGGTGTGTGCTTGACGGCCTCGTAAAGCTCCTGGGCTTCCTGGGGGGTGGCGTTTTTGTGGACGACGGCGCGTATTGCCTGGATCATGGCGACGGGGAAGTTATTCTGCCAGATGTTCCGCCCCAGATTGACACCGATGGCGCCTTTCTGGATGCCGTCATGGACGAAACTGAATACCTCAAGCTCGCTATTTACCTGAGGGCCTCCTGCCATCACCACGGGCACGGGGCAGCCTGTTGTTACCTTCTCAAACTCCGGGCACCAGTAGGTCTTGACGACCCGCGCCCCAAGCTCGGCGGCAATACGGCAGGCAAGGGCAAGATAGCGGGCATCCCGTTTCTCCAGTTCTTTCCCGACGGCGGTAACCGCCATGACCGGGATGCCGTATTTCTCTCCTTCGTCAACCAGCTTTGCCAGATTCAAAAGGGACTGGCGCTCGTAGTCGGTGCCGACAAAAATGGAAAGCCCGATTGCTGAGGCGTTAAGGCGGATGACATCCTCGATAGAGGTGGTAATGCCCTCATTGGCAAGGTCTTTGCCCACCATGCTGACGCCGCCGGATACCCTGAGGATAACAGGTACGCTGAGAGAGGGACTGAGACACTGGCGCAGGACGCCGCGGGTCAGAAAGAGTCCGTCAGCATAAGGCAGAAGCGGCTGCACGGTTTCCCCCGGTTTCTCAAGCTTCCGGGTAGGCCCCTGAAAATAGCCGTGGTCGATAGGCAAGAAAAGACAGTGTCCGTCAGCTTGGATCAGTCGCGATAACCTGTTCTGTATGCCCCAGTTCATAGCACTGCTCCTTTTCCGGTATTGATGATATCTGCCTCAGAATAACGACTTTCTGGATAGGTTTTAATCATCCCGAAGCCGCTTCTTATGGGATGTTGACTACCGGAGGTAGTTCCGGTCCAGCTGCTGTGTTTGCAGCTTTTGTATCTGTAAGATACCTTCCATCGGGCTGGCGATATATTTCTCGCAGACCTTGCGGAAGTGGTAGCCATAGACGGCAAGAATGATGGAAATCGGCAGGCAACTGGGTTTCCGGAAGAGCG
>JBDRFO010000005.1:0-9090 GCA_043818655.1 Chloroflexota bacterium | reverse complement strand
GGAATTTGCCATCCCTGAGATGTGGGGAAAGAAATAAAAAATTTAACCTCCCAGATATAGAGAGGTCAGATTTCACAGGTTAAGGAGGAGGGGTCATCCCTCCTCCTTTGATTTGATTCGTAATTTCTATAACGGCTACCTTTCTTCTATGAGCCCGTCCTTGAGCCAGATGACGCGGTCAACGTATTTTTCATCCTCAGGCTCGTGGGTCACCATGATAATGGTCTGTCCCATCTCCCGGTTCAGCTTTTTGAATAGCTCCAGGACAACCCTGGCGGAGGCGGCATCCAGGCTTGCCGTCGGCTCATCGGCAAACAGCGTCCGGGGTCTGTTGATCAGGGAGCGGGCGATGGCAACTCTTTGCTGCTCGCCGCCGGATATCTCCGCGGGGTAGTGGTTGAGTCGTTCCCCCAGTCCGACGGTCTCAAGCATCACGACCGCCCTCCGGCGATAGCCGTTACCCTGTCCCAGGGAGAGGGCGGGCAAATACACATTCTCCAGCACGGTCAGCTCGGAAATTAAGGAAAACTCCTGAAAGACATAGCCGAGCTTTTCCAGCCTGAATCGGGTTCGCTCCTTCTCCGAGAGTCTCAGGACATCCGTGCCCTCAATTTGAAGCTGACCTTCCGTTGGCGTATCCAGCAGTCCCAGGAGGTGGAGCAGTGTTGATTTCCCGGAGCCGCTCCTGCCCATGATGGCGACAAATTCACCCTGCTTTACCGCCATGTTGATACCTTTGAGGGCATGGGTTGTCGTCGCACCGTGCCCGTAGATTTTGTGTATGTTGCTTACCTGAATCATGATTTATGCTCCCCAGATTGCCCTGATAATGCTCTGCCGGGTAATGCTGATGACCGGAACGACACCCGCCAGAAATGCTGCTGAGGTTAGCCCCAGGACGGCATTCCGGATGGTGCCGGGGTCGATGAACAGGCTGACCGGCCCGATGGGCAGGTCAAGGGGATGGTGAAAGAAATAGGGTTCAAGGAGAAAACTGACGATCATCCCGCCGATAATCATCCCGGAGACGGCATAGAATAAGGCCTGCAGCAGGTAGGAATAAACAATCAGCCTGTCCTTGATGCCGATAGCGCGCAGGATACCTATCTGCCGTTTCTTGTTGACCACTCCGATATAGATGACGATAAACATGACGATGGCGGCGACGGTCAGACCGATACCGCCGATAAGCGAGGCAATGACGCTAAAGCTCGATACCATCCCGCGCATCGCACCGCCGTACTCGCTCCAGCCTCTGATTTCACCGGCAATTCCGAGTGTCCGGAACTCTTCAATAAAGCGTTTTTCATCCCCTGTTTTCTCGATGCTGACCAGAATTTGGCTGGCACGATCGGAGAAGACCTGGTCACCCATGACCGAAATCATCTCTTTTCTGGTGATAAACGACAGGTGGTCGGCATTCATCATCTCTTTTGCCTGGAAGATGCCCTTGATGCGGTATTCCCGCCGGATACCGTTGGGATAGGTTAGTCTCACCTTATCACCAACTACGGCGCCTCCGAGGTTAAGGTGGGATGCCCTTTGCGACCCCTCACCCCCGGTAATCTCAATCCCCAGGACAATCTCATCCCGGTCACCCGGTGAAAGATAGCTTCCCTGGATGATACGTTCGTGAATCTCGGTAACATTAATCTCGTTTTCCGGGTCAACACCGATAACGCTCCATGTGCCGCTCTTTCCCTTGTCCCCCGGCAGCCGTTTCTCCCGCCACTCGTATTCAATGAGGGCATGGCTTGTCAGGTGGAGACCGACGCCGGTAACGCCCGGGGTCTGCAGTATCCTGTCTCTCGTCACAGCAGCATCTTCAATGTAGTATTTATCCTCCGGAGGGTCAATGACCACATTCGCCAGGATGTTGCTTACCAGCTGTGTGTCCAGGGTATTGGTTACCCCGGAGAGGATGGATGAGATGAAAATCAGGTTGACAAAACTGAGGGACGTGACCATGATGATCAGGGCAAGCGCCCAGCGGCTCCCTTTAAGCATCGTTTTGTATGCCAGGAAAAAGACCAGCTTTAAGTTTCCCATTGTTGATCCGTTCTATTCTCCCCTAAAATCCGAAAGTAAGATGGCTGACAGGCTATCCGGAAGCTATCTTTTCACATCCGGGCATGAAATGTGCCCTGCCTTGCAATACTGAGTTTCCCGACGAAATTTGAAAACATCAATCCGCAATCTCCCTGAGGGAAGATGCCACCTTCCCGATGAGTTGGAAAAGGGTTGCTCTTTCCTCAACTGTCAGGCAGGATAGAATTTGTTCCACACGCTCTCTGACGTAGTCCCCGATGGTTTTGTGCAGTAATTTGCCGTCTTCGGTGAGGGCAAGGCGGACAATCCGCCGATCCTCCGGGTCGGGCAGCCTTTCGATGTAGCCCCTGGCAACCAGCCAGTCAGCGATACGGGTGGCGGTGCTTAACGGCACGGAGAGGGCGTGACTGAATTCTCGCATCGTGTGGCTTTCCTTTTGCGCAAGGACACTGCTGACACGGTAAAAAAGCTCGTAGCTTCTACTGGTATGCGGTTCGCCCCGCGCCCTTGTCCCGTGAAGAAGATTCTCTGTCCTGGCCAATTCCGAAGGCAGCATGGCCTCAAATTTGATCCAGACCTGCATGAAGCCAAAGACAACCTCATTTATCTGGTCGGCGTAGGATGTTTCTGTCAATTGTGCTTGCTTTCAGGATAAAATATTTCCGAAACGGAAGTATATGCCTGTTGGTGTATGTTTGTCAAATCGTTGTCCATCTGTTTTCTTCCAATTTGGTTGATAACATGAGCTTTGATGTCATGGCGAGGGCACGTTCGTGCCCGAAGCAATCTCGCACGCTGTTTTTATCGAGATGGCGCAGCAAAGCGTGCCATGATAGGCAGCGGTGTGCAGAATGCTCTTTGTAACGGTTGAACGACGTTCAGGAAGAGTGATATGATGACGGTAACCATCCACAAGTTGAGGTTGGCATATGATCAGGGAACTATCGGCTGCTGACGCAGATATCATTTATGAGATTATCAACAGGGCTGCCGGTGCCTATCGGGGGGTCATTCCTGATGACTGCTACCACGAGCCATATATGCCCGCAGAAGAACTGCACCGTGAGATGGAAGCGATGAGCTTCTACGGCTGGGATGAAGGCGGCAGTCTGCTGGGGGTGATGGGTTTCCAGCCGGTGAAGGACGTCACCCTGATCCGGCACGCCTATGTGCTGCCTGGCCACCAGAGAAAGGGTATCGGGACGGGACTCCTGAATCATTTGAGGCAGATGACCGGAACAAAACGTTTGCTTGTGGGTACCTGGGCCGATGGCTCATGGGCGATTGAATTCTACCGGAAGCAGGGATTCCGTCTTCTGCCGGACAAGGATGAGCTTCTGGCGAGGTACTGGAGTGTCCCCCGTCGTCAGGCTGAGGTCTCGGTCGTCTTGGGGGCGGAAATGTAAAGCGGTAGTCTTCCTGCCGCCCTGTCCTGATGATAATTCGGATAGTTCTCGTCTTATCCTGATAAAATCAGTCCTGTCTTCCCCACAGGAATATGGTCGCGATGAGGGCTACCCCGGCCATGATTGTCGCCGTAATGGTAAAGCTGGTGGTGAAACCAAAATGGTCAATCATATTGCCCAGCACCGGTGTAAAGATGCCGGGACCACCCCGGCTGCCGAAGTAGTAGATACCGAGCATTGTCCCGCGGTGGCGCTGCGGTGTGTTCCTGATGATGTATGCCTCCGATACGGGCATACGCATATAAAGTGACATGCCGATACCAGAAAGCACCAGGGTGGTTGCCCAGCCGTAAGAGGCAACATTCAGGAGATAGATGATCGGGCCGGCAAGCAGGCTGGCGGCCAGAATTACCGGTACTCTTCCCAGGCGGTCGGAAAGGTATCCGCCGAGGGGACCTGCCCACAGCCCCGCAGAGTAAACAAGGGCAAGTAAAAAGGCTGCTCCTTCCTGACTTACCTTGTAGTTGTCCACGACAAACAGGGGGACAAAGGATATGACCGCATTAATCAGGGTGTGACCGATGGTTGTCAGCAGTAAAAAGGCAATCAGGCGTTTTGAGCTGCTGTGGGATGTCGGGTCCTGGACGGTGGCTTTGACCACATTCTGTCGTACGACACTATCTCTTTGTGCCCGCTTGCCCAGAATGACATAAAGCATGAGCCCAAAGGCAATGGTGGGAAAGGACAGGGCGATAAAAGCCCCCCGCCATTTCAGGAAAGCGGCAATCGCCACGGCAATCAGCGGCGCCAGAAAATGACTGCCGGTGCCACCGATCTGGTGCAGCCCTAATGCCCAGCCTCCCCGTCTCGGCTCAACCGATGCAGTGATCAGCGGGGCAGCGGCAGGATGATAACCGCCGCCGGTGATGCCCAGCAGCACAAGAAAGATCATCATGACCCAGTAGTTTGGGGAAAGGCCGATAAAAAGTCCCGCGAGTGATGCCCCTGAGATGCCGATCATGATCATCAGGCGGGCACCAAGTCGGTCAACAAGCCATCCCGCCGGCAGGTGGCTGATGCCGTAGGTCAGGGTGAATGCGGAGACAAGCCAGCCAGCCTGGGTGTAATCGAGATTCAGGTCATCCCGGATGAAAGGTAAGAGTGGTATCAGTAGCGCTGAAAGCAGGTGGTGGGCAAAGTGTGCCAGCACAAAAAGAGGCACCAGCCCGGAAAAAAACGAGGAAATAACGGATTTCTTGATATCAGCCTCCTTCCCGTGTCCCTTTGCAGGTTCTTAGGTGGATGTTTGTCTGCCAGATTTCAGGCAGGTAATAGGTGAAGATTATAGACCATTCCAGGGTGAATGTCTAAGAAAGAATAAGAAAGAATCGGTATTATTTGCATCTGGTTGCTTTGAGAGTGTCATTGCGAGCGTCAGCGAAGCAATCCCAATCTTAACAGGGCATGAGATTGCTTCGTCGCTACCGCTTCTCGCAATGATATTTATCAACTAAAACCAAATCATCTGGTTCTTGTAAACAACGGCTTGCCCGTGTAATATAATGGCTTTTGGAACGGTGGGGTAATTCTGATAAAATCGAGCGTGGGTTAAAGCAGGGCTGATACCCATGCGGGTAAACACTTATATCCCTGATTATCAACAGATCACGGATAACGCACGGATTATCCGGATTGCCGTCAGGCTGGGGAAAAAACAGGGCGAGATAGGTTTTCTGAAAATGAGCAGGTAATATGCCTTATCTCAGAATACCAGGCTTTTTTATGATTAAGATCACGGTATACGCATGGGAGATGGGTGATGAAGACAACAGGTTCCTCCAGTGAGAAATACCTGAAGGGGTTAAAGAAACCGGAAACGGTGCAAATGGCAAAAAACGAGGAAATCTTGCGCCTTCCGATCGAAGATGTCCTTGGCCTCCTTGACACTTCTCAGGCGGGTCTGACTTTAGAAGAGGTGGAAAGTCGTCTTGAGACCTATGGTCCGAATGATATTGTCCAGAGGAAAGAAAGAACGGCCATCATCGAGTTTCTTTCGCACTTCCGAAACCCCCTGGTGTTGCTGCTTGTTGCTGCTGCTTTAATATCAAGCCTGCTGGGGGAGCACGTAAACTCAACAATTATTTTTATCATGGTTCTGGGCAGTGTGATTCTGGATTTCCTGCAGAAATACCGGGCGGAAAAAGCTGCCGATGAACTGCGGAAGAGGGTTGCCACGATTGCCAGTGTCCTGAGGGATGCCAGCAGGCAGGATATCGAGGTGACGGAACTGGTACCCGGCGATATCATCTTTCTTGCCGCCGGCGACATTGTCCCGGCGGATGCCCGGGTGATCAGTGCGAAAGACTTTTTCGTTGACCAGTCAGCCCTGACCGGGGAGTCATTCCCGGCAGAAAAAATACCCGGACCACTCAGGGAAAAGGATCTTGCTGATATCAACACCTGGAACAACTACCTCTTCATGGGGACTTCTGTTGCCACCGGGACGTCTGTTGCGGTCATTGTGAAAACAGGTGCTGCTACCCAGTACGGCGCCATCATCAGGAAGATTGTCGGCAGAAGGGCGGATACCGAGTTTGAAAGAGGGCTCAGGAGATTCGGCTTTCTCATCATGCAGGTGACTTTTGTTCTTGTTCTCTTTGTTTTTTTCGTTAATGCCCTGCTCAAGCGTGATATCATGCAGTCCATGCTTTTCTCGGTCGCCCTTGCGGTTGGCATGACCCCGGAGCTTCTGCCCATGATTCTCTCCATCAACCTTTCGAAGGGCGCGATCTCCATGTCAAAGAAAGGGGTCATTGTCAAGCGCCTGTCATCGATCCAGAATTTCGGCAGCATGGACGTTTTATGCACGGATAAAACAGGGACGCTGACCGAAAACAGGGTTACGGTCATACTGCATGTTGATATTGAAGGGAACAATGATGAGAAGGTTTTTCTCTACTCATTTCTGAACAGCAGCTACCAGACGGGGCTCAGAAGCCCGCTTGACGATGCGGTTCTGAAACATAAAGAGGTTGACATCACGAATTACCGGAAAATAGACGAAATTCCCTTTGACTTTGTCCGGAGACGAACCTCGGTTGTTGTCAACGAGGGACAGGTGAGGTTTATTCTTACCAAGGGTGCCCCCGAACAGGTTGTTGCCGCATGTTCATACTATGAGCTTGGCAAACAGGTGTCCGATCTGAACGTTCCGGCAAGAAGGGAAATCAGAAAGATATACCGCCGTCTGAGCTCCGAGGGATTCAGGATTCTCGGCATCGCTTACAAAAAGGTCAACGAAGACAGGGAAGTGTACTCTGTCCATGATGAAAGCAAAATGGTTTTTCTGGGATTTCTTGCTTTCATCGACCCGCCGAAGGAAACAGCCAAGGAATCCCTGGATTTGCTGAAAAATGTCAGTATCGAACTCAAGGTGCTCACCGGTGATAATGAGCTGGTTACCAAGAACATCTGTGAGCAATTGGGTTTTGATATCAAGCAGATTGTCCTGGGAAACAGAATTGACCGTTTGAATGATGATGCCCTGGCCATGATTGTGGAGGAAGCGAATATCTTCGCCAGGGTAACACCGGCGCAGAAGAACCGGATCATCAATGCCATTAAGGGCAACGGGCATGTGGTGGGATTTCTCGGCGATGGCATCAACGATACCCCGTCCATGAAGGTGGCTGATGTCAGTATCTCGGTTGAGAATGCCGTCGATATTGCCAAGGAAGCCGCCGATATTATTCTTTTGCACAAGGATTTGAAGGTGCTTGAGGAAGGTGTCCTGGAAGGCAGGAAGACCTTTGTCAATACCCTGAAATACATCATGATGGGGATGAGTTCCAATTTCGGCAACATGCTGAGTGCGGCGGCGGCATCGCTTTTTTTACCCTTCCTGCCCATGCTGCCGGTGCAGGTGCTGCTGAATAACTTCCTCTATGACCTGTCTCAGCTTACCATTCCCACCGACAGCGTTGATATTGAGTTTATCCAGACAGCCAAAAAACTGGATATCACGTTTATCAGGAAATTTATGATGTTCTTTGGCCCGATCAGTTCAATGTATGATCTTTTGACCTTTTTTGTCCTGCTTTATGTCTTCCGGGCACCGGAGCAACTGTTCCAGACGGCCTGGTTTGTTGAGTCTTTGTTCACACAGACGCTGGTTATCTTTGCCATAAGAACCATGCGGGTGCCCTTCCTGAAGAGCAGGTCAAGCCGGTTTTTGGTGTGGAACATTGCTGGTGTTCTCTTCCTTGCCCTGATGATACCGTTCACACCGATCGGTGATTACTTCCAGTTTGTCCATCTTCCGGTGAAATTCATGGCGATTCTCGCGGTTTTCATCCTGACCTACCTGATGCTGGTCGAGGTGGTGAAAATCTGGTTCTACCGCCGTTACGCCTTCGGTACCGGCACGGTTCCCGGGAACAGGTAATCACCACTGATTACGGCATATGCCATGTCGTCTGAGATACCGTTTTACTCCACGGTCACGCTCTTGGCCAGATTCCGCGGGCGGTCGATGGGGCAACCGCGGCACCGGGCAACGTAATAGGCAAGGAGCTGCAGCACGACCGCATTAACCACCGGTGAAAAAAGGGGACTGACCTGCGGTCTCTTGATGACAATATCGGCAAGATTTGCGCTGACGGATTCATCCTCCCCGGTAAGCGTGATCACGGGTGCCCCCCTGGCTTTAACCTCTTTGATATTGGAGATCATCGCTTCGTAGGTGTTATCCTGGGTCAGGATCGCAACGACGGGCGTTTCGGGACCCAGCAGGGCGAAAGAACCGTGCTTCAGTTCCCCGGCGCTGTAGCCTTCCGCATGAATGTAGGCGATCTCCTTCATCTTGAGCGCTCCTTCCAGAGCGACCGGGAAGTTTATCCCCCGGGCAATGAAAAATATGTCTCTGGAGGGCGACAGGTACTCGGCATACGCCATTATCTCTTCTTCGCGGTTCAGTATTTGTTCCAGTTTACCGGGCAGCTGCTTGAACTCTCTGATCAAGCGTTCTAAATTCCCGGTGCTTATTCGGGCAGACGATAGTGCCAGCCAGTAAAGGGCAACCAGCTGGGCGATAAAGGTCTTGGTGGCGGCGACACTTATTTCCAGCCCTGCCCGTGTGTAGATCACGCGGTCGGCAATGCGGCTGGCGCTGCTTCCGACGACATTGGTGATGGCGACAACAGGAAAGCCTGTCTCCTTGATCTTTCTCATTGCCTTGATTGTATCTGCCGTCTCACCGGACTGGGTGAGGGCAATCGCTCCGGAGCTTACCGGTGTGTGAGCGTAGTTAAACTCACCGGCAAGACACGCCCTTGCCGGTATCCCCATCAGTTCTTCAAGGAGGTACTGACCAAGCAGTGCGGCATAGTAGGAAGTCCCGCAGGCGGTAAGGATGGGATGCCCTTTGTCGAGGCCGCACATTGCGGCGATTTCAGCCGTTGCATCCTGCTGGTAGATATACTCGCCGAGGGTGTCTCTCATTACCCTGGGCTCTTCGTGTATCTCCTTGAGCATGAAGTGCTCGTAGCCGCCCTTCTGGGCGTCCCCGACGGTCCACAGGACCTTCTGTTCTTCCCGTACCACCGCCACCCCGTCCCTCCTGACCTCTATGCCATCG
>JBDRFO010000004.1:0-2777 GCA_043818655.1 Chloroflexota bacterium | reverse complement strand
TACCTGATGCCCGCCTGAAAGTACTCTCTGATATGTACCTGCCACGCAAGGTTACGCCGGCGGAGGTAATGTACATTGATATCGGGGCATCGGTTAAAAGTCTGGCGGAAAGCAAAGGGATAAGCGGACAGCTTCTGAGCCAGCTGAGCAGGGTTGATGTTCTCATGGAGGTCGTGCGCGCCTTTCCCGATGAGAGCGTACCGCATCCTGAAGGGAGTATCAATGTCGACCGTGATATCGCCACTATGAATCTGGAACTGGCGTTTGCCGATATGGCGATCATCGAGAAAAGGCTTGACCGTCTCGGTAGTGCCTTGAAAAGCCCGAAACCGGCAGAGCGACCTGTCCTTCTCAGAGAGCAGGAATTGCTGTATCGCATCAAGCAGGAGCTGGAAAACGAGAAACCCGTCAGGGAATTGGTCCTAACACCCGATGAGGAGAGGACTATTTCCGGTTACCAGTTTCTTACCGCCAAGCCGCTTCTGGTGGTCGTTAATATCAGTGAGGCGCAGCTGCCGGATGCGGAGAAGATAAAGGCGGATTTTAGTGAGCGTTATGCACGTCCCCTGTGTCGTGTGACGACCATCTGCGGCAAGCTGGAAAAAGAGCTGGCACAGATGGACAGTACGGATGCCCGGAGCTTCAGCGCGGAATATGGTATCAAGGAGACAGGACAGGAAAGCGTCATCAGGACGTCTTTTTCACTGCTTGGGTTGATCTCATTTCTGACGGTCGGACCGGATGAGGTCAGGGCATGGCCGATCCCGGAGGGAATGGTCGCGCTGAAGGCGGCGGGTAAAATCCATTCCGATATTGAGCGGGGTTTCATCCGTGCCGAGGTCATCAGTTACGATGATCTGGTGAAATACGGCAGCATGGCGGAAGCCAGGAAAAAAGGGCTTCTCAGGCTGGAAGGGAAAAGCTACACGGTAAAAGACGGGGATGTGATTAACTTTCTTTTTAATGTTTAGCATCCGGTGGCTTTCGTAAGAAAGAAAACTGTCATAAAGGAAAAAGCCTGATCGATAAATGATCCATAAAATCGAAGTGCGGATAAAACATCACCTTGCGGATGCCAGAGGGGGGGGACTGGTAAAGGACACCCTCGACCTTGGTATTACGGGGGTTCATGCTGCCCGCATTCTGGAGATATACTGGCTTGATGGTAAACTCACACCGGAAGAACTTGACATAATCGGTAAATGCCTGCTTGCTGACCCGATTACGCAGGAATATCACGTGGGGCAGGGTTCTTTTTATGAAGACGCTGCCGATAAAAAATTTCACTCTATTGAGGTTGCTTACAATGCCGGTGTAACCGACCCGGTTGAAGAGACGGTTATGAAAGCTGTCTTCGACCTGGGCATAGACAACCTGAGAGCCGTGAGGACAGGCAAAAGATATATCCTTGATGGACAACTGAGCGAGGCTGAGGTCACCACCATCTCCGCAAGGCTGCTGGTGAACCCCATTATCCAGCACGTGGTGACGAAGGAAGTGGAAAGCTTCCCTGAGCCGCCCGGATACCGGTTTCGGCTGGAAACAGTGGCATTTTTTGAGGCTGATGATGAAGGACTGAAGGGAATCGCCCGGCAGTTTGGTTTTAGCCCTGATGAAATAAAGGCGATATCTGGCTATTTTCACAGGATTGGGCGTAACCCGACGGATGCTGAGGTAGAGACCCTTGCTCAGACGTGGTCGGAACACTGTGTCCATAAGACTTTCAAGGGCAAAATAACCTTCGGGCAGACGGTAATCGACAACCTGCTTCGCAGCACCATCATGAAAGCAACGAAGGAGCTTGATAAACCGTGGTGTCTTTCCGTCTTTGAGGATAATGCCGGGGTCATTGATTTTGACGGCAATCATGCCCTTTGTTTTAAGGTGGAGACACATAACCACCCATCGGCGGTTGAGCCTTACGGCGGTGCGGCAACAGGGATTGGCGGGGTTATCCGTGACATACTTGGCACCGGGCTTTCGGCAAAGCCGATACTGAATACGGATGTTTTCTGCTTTGGACCGCCTGACCTGCCTTACGAAGAATTACCTGTCGGTGTGCTCCACCCGCGTCGTATCTTCAAGGGGGTGCGGGCTGGTGTTGCCGACTATGCCAACCGTCTTGGCATCCCGACGCTGAATGGTGCCGTGCTCTTTGATGAGTGTTACGTGGCTAACCCGCTCGTTTTCTGCGGCACGCTTGGTTTGCTTCCAGTGGCAATGTCTCGCATGGGGAAACAGCAGCCTGGAGACAAGGTGGTGCTGATCGGTGGTGGCACCGGGCGCGACGGGATACACGGTGTTACCTTTGCCTCGGATAAGCTTACCGATGAGTCGGCTACCGCCTCGTACACCGCCGTCCAGATCGGGAACCCTATCACCGAGAAGAAAATCATTGATGTATTAATGGAGGCGAGAGAGAAGAAGCTCTTCCGCCGTATTACTGACTGTGGCGGTGGGGGTCTTTCATCGGCCGTCGGTGAGATGGCAGAAGAGACAGGGGTACGTGTCTATCTGGACAGGGTGCATCTGAAGTATGCTGGCTTAACATATAGCGAAATCTGGATATCGGAATCTCAGGAGCGGATGGTGCTGGCGGTGCCACCGGAGCATGTTGATGAGCTTCTAGCCCTCTGTCAAAAAGCAAAGCTTGAAGCCAGTGTTATCGGGGAGTTCGCCAATGACCGTAGGCTCAGGCTTTTCTATCAGGGGAATCAGGTATGCGATTTAGAAATGGAATTTTTACACAACGGTAGGCCGCAGTTCACAGGGATGGC
>JBDRFO010000003.1:0-5850 GCA_043818655.1 Chloroflexota bacterium | reverse complement strand
GCTATGGCGCTACTCGATGAGGTGTTACCCGCAGGGGAAAATGGGGTATTCCAAAAAAAATAACGACAAAATAACGCCGACTTTAGTAAAAACAGGGGTACTTTCCTAATATTTAGCTTCGTGGGCCGTTAGCTCAATTGGAAGAGCAGCTGACTCTTAATCAGCAGGTTCAGAGTTCGAGCCTCTGACGGCTCACCAAAATTGAACGTAAAAAAGCCCCTGAAAAGTTGAAAACTCAGGGGCTTAAATATTTTTGGTCACGGAATGGTCACGGATTTATTTTGACAGCATCTTTGGCATGCTTGTTTACCAACTCATCAAATTTTAAAGCTGCTGCCTGTTGTAATCCCGGTGCTACATGGCTATAAGTGTCCAGTGTTATCGCTATACTGGAATGTCCTAGCCTCTCCCGGGCAATCTTCGGGTGTATCTGGACTGCACCCCTATGACTGGACAGATAGGGGTAGGAGAGTCTGGCGGGGCGAACTTGCCAAATTTTGGGGACCATCTCAACCCTCGTCCTTACAAACTTGACAAAAAATCTTCAATCGTATATCCTTTCCCAGCATAGAATATGAGCGCAAAATATGTCGTTATTGTCGGTGCGGTATTGGCGGATACAACATTGCTTCGATGCTCAGCCGGGAAGAGCATAATCTGGTCATTATTGATAAATCCGAGGAAGTGATTGACAACGTTCGTCGGTACCTCGATGTGAAGACTATTTGCGGCAGCGGTACGAGTCCAGAGACACTGCATGAGGCAGAAATACAGAATGCTGACCTGCTGATTGCAGCGACTGACAACGATGAGAACAATATCATCACCTGCTTCATCGCCAAGGCACTCGGCGTTCACAGGACGATCGCAAGGGTCAGGAACCCTGAATATACAGGCTATCTTTCTCGTTTGGTTATACCGGTAAACGGAACAAAACACCTGCCCACCCCGGAAACATTGGGGATCGACCGATTTGTCAACCCCGATGTTGCTGCTGCCCAGGAGTTTGCCGGGATCCTCTCCGGTCTTTATACTACTCCCGTGAAATACTTCGGCAAAGGCCTAATCGAGGTCAGGGATTTCCTGGTTGAAGATAGTACGGAACCAATCGGATCGATAGGTAAGCTTGTGTTCCCAAAACCATGCGTTATCGCTGCGATCATACGTGATAACGGGGTGCTCGTGCCCGAACCCGAAGAGACTCTAAAGAGTGACGATAGGGTCTTATTGGTTGCCTCAAGGGAATGTATGAAGGACATCGGCACCGTCTTCGGTCGTCCGAAACCACAGGTAAGAAAAATCGTTATCCTGGGTGCTGGTCACATCGGATACCGCCTGTCTCAGATACTGGAAAGGCAGGGTATGCACCTTAAAATCATGGACTCTGATGTTGACCAATGCCGTCAAATCGCAGCAAAGCTGGAGAACGCTGAGGTTGTCCAGGGGACCGGGACAGAAAGTGACGCCCTGATTGAGGAAGGGATACCCAATGCTGATGCCTTTGTGGCGACGACGCGCCATGATGAGCTTAATATTCTTTCCTGTGTTCTCGCCAAGAGCCTGGGGGTAAGCCGTACCCTTACCCTTGTTGAGAAACCGCAGTATGCCTCGCTGTCTCAGGCGGTCGGCGTGAACGTGGCTGTTTCACCGGTGCTCCTCATGGCGAGCCAGATTGCCCGGTTTGTCCGTTCTCCAAGTATGGTCAGTGTTTCTTTCTTAGCTGGAAGCAAACTTGAAGCCGTTGAATTCTTCGCTGCAGAGGGGGCAAGTATCGTCGGTCGACGGGTTAGCGAATTGAATGAGGACCGTGTCATTGGCGCCATCGTGCGTGACGAGGAGGTAATCATACCCACCCTTGATGCCATTATTGAGAGTGGCGACCGCGTTGTCATGGTCGGTTCGCCGGAGTCGATTCACGCCGCCGAGAGGCTCTTCGACCAATAACAGAGTATGCGAATACGCTTTATTCTCCACTACCTCGGTCTTCTCCTGATTGGCCTGGCATTATTCATGCTACTTCCTCTTGGTTTCAGCATATACTACAGAGAACCTGACATCACCGCCCTTATCATTTCTTTCCTCATTACCGCAACCGTCGGACTTGTAATGAGGCTCTCTTCCCACAAACCTGACACGAGCCTGAGCCGCCGGGAGGCTCTCCTGCTCGTTGCCGGGACATGGGTCTTAAGCTCAATTTTCGGGGCGCTGCCGTATATGTTCAGCGGCGTTCTCCCCAGTGCAGCGGATGCCTTTTTTGAATCGATGTCGGGCTTCACCACCACCGGCGCTTCGGTGCTTACCCATATTGCGGACCAGCCGCGCGGCATCCTGCTATGGCGCGACCTGACCCAGTGGTTGGGCGGCATGGGGATTATTGCCCTCTTTGTCGCTGTGCTTCCCATGATCGGCATTGGGGCCGCACACCTTATTGAGAGTGAGCTGCCGGGGCCCAAGGGAGAACGGATTACAGCGCGGGTTCGCGACACCGCCAGGATCCTCTGGCTGCTTTACGTGGGCCTGACGGTTATCGAAATCACGGCTCTTACCATGACCGGGATGACATTTTTTGACGCCCTGCTGAACACCTTTGGCACCATGCCGACCGGAGGATTTTCCCCGCATAACCTGAGTATCGGAGGCTATAACAGTCTTCCTGCTGAAATAGTTATAATTATCTTCATGATTCTTGCCGGCACAAACTTTCAGCTATTCTACTATATCCTGTGGAAGCGTGACTTTAGAGTCGTAGTTGCAAACCGCGAGCTACGGGCTTACCTTGGTATTATGCTGGTCGCGAGCCTGCTTATTGCCCTTGACCTGTTCCGGGGTCTGGGGTACTCTCTCGCCAATGCTTTCCGGTACGCATCCTTTCAGGTTGTGTCAATTCAGACAACCACGGGATTTGCGACGGCCGACTTTAGCGCTTGGCCTCCATTCTCACAGGCAATTCTCCTGGTGCTGATGGGAATCGGCGCTTCAGCATGTTCGACTGGTGGTGCCATTAAGGTTATCCGGGTTCTCGTGCTGATCAAGTTCGCTTGCCGGCAGATTCTTGTCGTTCTCAATCCCAATGCGGTTCGCCCGATTAAACTCGCCGGGAAGGTACTCTCCGAGCAGTTTATCACAGAAATAGTCGCTCTGTCGGTTCTATATGCAAGTGTCCTCGTGCTTGGGTTCGTTGTCATGAGTGCATTCGGTCTGGATCCCCTGTCAGCGCTGTCTTCAGTCGCGGCGTCGCTCGGAAACGTCGGTCCTGGCCTGGGGATGGTCGGTCCGATGGCAAACTATGCCTTTATCCACCCGGTTGGTAAGGTATTCCTCGCGTTTTGCATGCTTATTGGCAGGCTTGAATTCTGGACAGTTCTAACTCTCTTCGTACCGTCCTTCTGGCGAACCTAGTCGTTTTTTGGGGGGATCTTGCGGGCGGCAAAGACCTTTCTCTAAAGTCAGTTTCGCACATGAATGCAGGGTCACAGCACAAACCGTGCTAAAAGCCATAACTGGTGCCTCCGCACTCTATAATCGTTGCTCCATTAGAAAATTGTCCAGTAACATAACCAAGCCATATTGACTGCATCTGGCTGCGTAGTCACCATCAGTGCAATGGTGTCCGGTTTCATGACCTTCCGAACCAACAACAACTCGGTTTTGTTCAACCTCACTCGTGTCCAACAACAATACCGAAGGTAAAATTTCAATAGAAGCTATTTTGTCATCCCCCCGGGGGAGTGGGGAAAGAAATGGGAGAAACAAAAAGGCTTTTCCATGAGATGGGCTTTTGATACAAAGCCCTTTTTCAATATAACCTCCCACGCTCAGATTCGCGATAAATTCATACAGTTTTGTAGGCTACAATTAGAAATACGACCTGATGCGAAATAATACCCAAATTTCCATATGCCAGCTGATGATACCACTAAAGCCTTAATGCGCTGTGTAACACACAAAAATTAATAATCCATTTGTTTAAGCTATTTTTTAGTAGCAGTAAAGTAATGCTGAGTACAGCATTAGTGTTTTGAGGAAGCTACGGATGGGATTTAAAAGATCCCGCGGACTAAAGCCTGACATTTGCGAAGCTGTAGCGTTATTGATGCGGTCTTTTTGGCGGAGTATATTTGCTTTCTGTTGATAAAAGGTAGACTTTTGTTGTGGAAAAGTTTACAAAAAGTAAACTGGGCAGTAGAGGGCTCGAACCTCTGACCCCCTGCGTGTAAAACAGGTGCTCTAACCGACTGAGCTAACCGCCCCTGAATGGTGCGCTTGGTGGGACTCGAACCCACGGCATCAGCCTCCGCAGGGCTGCGCTCTAATCCATACTGAGCTACAAGCGCAAGAATTCGTGGTGCCGAAGCAGAGATTTGAACTCTGATGCCCTTACGGACACTACGCCCTGAACGTAGCGCGTCTGCCATTCCGCCACTTCGGCACATCATCGATCAGATTTAAATTATACTGTGACTTCCATATGAGTGTCAACGAGAATATCTGCGCATCAAATTCTTTTACTTGCCCTATTCTGAATTTATTGGGTATAATGTATCCATATTATGATTAGTGCAGGTGTAAGTAGATGGAACAGCATGGGATAGGGAAGATACGTAATGTTGTTATGCTCTCTCACAGTGGTGCCGGTAAAACAACGCTGGGGGAGGTGATACTTCTTACGACCGGTGGCATCAGCAGACTGGGCCGTGTTGAGGAAGGAACAACGACTTCCGACTATGAACCGGAGTCAATAAAGCGCAGGATTAGCTTAAACCTCTCCCTGTTGCCGTACGTTTGGCAGGGGAATAAGGTCAACCTGATTGATACGCCGGGCTATTTCGACTTTGTTGGTGAGGTGATCGCGGGCATTAAGGTCTCGGAGGGTGCTCTGATTGTCATCAACGCTTCCTCAGGGGTGGAAGTTGGTACGGAAAATGTCTGGGGATACAGCGAGAAGGCGAAACTACCCCGCATCATCTTTGTCAACAAGATGGATCGCGAGAACGCTGATTTTATCCGCACGGTTGACGAAATTCAAAAGAAATTCGGCACAAGGTGTGTGCCGTTGCAACTGCCTGTCGGTGCCCATACCAGCTTTGAGGGTATTGTTGACCTGATGACCATGAAAAGCTATCTCGGGGCGGAAGCAAAAGAGGCGGAGATACCTGCCGCCTTGCAGGATGAAGCTGCATCGCTCAGGGAAAAGCTGGTCGAGGCTGTTGCCGAGATAGACGACAAGCTTCTTGAGAAGTATCTTGGCGGTGAAGAGCTGACACCCGAGGAGATAACCGATGGCCTGCGGCAGGGTGTTGTCAGCGGCAAGATCGTGCCCGTTCTTGCGGGCTCGGCATTGCAGAATGCGGGCATCACGCTTCTGCTTGATGCGATTAACAGCTATTTACCCTCACCCGAAGGTCGGGAGGTAGCCCTTGCCGAGGGTACTGTTGACGAGGCACTTAAACCGGACAAGGAAGGTCCACTGGCAGCACTGATCTTCAAGACCAGTGCCGATCCCTATGTCGGGAAACTGACCTACTTCCGTGTCTACAGCGGTGCTGTTGACAGCAACTCTCAGATATGGAATGTCAACCGTAATACCGCAGAGCGCGTTGGCCAGCTGTTTTTGCTCAGGGGAAAGAACCAGGAGCCGGTGCCTCAGGTTGCTGCCGGTGATATCGGGGCTGTCGCCAAGCTCAGCCAGACTGTTACCGGGGATACCCTGTGTAGCCATGAAAAGCCGCTCGTGCTGGAACCAATTGTCTTTCCCGCACCAATCTTTAATGACGCTGTCCATCCCAGAACGAAAACCGATGTTGATAAAATGGGCGCAGCACTCTCGCGGCTGGTTGAGGAAGACCCGAC
>JBDRFO010000002.1:0-5618 GCA_043818655.1 Chloroflexota bacterium | reverse complement strand
CATAAGAGAACCATCACTCCGACCGGACTCAAACATCATTACGCGGATTTATGCAATTGAGGACTAGTGGCAGGGGAAAGATGATGAGAGTTATCGGTCTTACCGGCGGCATTGGCACGGGGAAAAGCACCGTCGCGCAGTTCTTATCCGGGCTTGGTGCGGTCATTCTTGATGTCGACACGCTCGGACACGAAGCCCTGCTCCAGGGAAGCAGTGTTTACGATGAGCTGGTTGCCACTTTCGGACAGGAAATCCTCACTCCGGACGGCAGGATTGACCGCAAAAGACTCGGCACAATTGTCTTTGCCTCGCATGAACTCCTGTTAAAACTTAACCGGATTGTGCATCCCTGGATGCGTGAAGCCATGAAAGCCCGCATTGATGCCTGCAGGAAGCAGGGAATAAAGGTGTTGATACTGGATGCCGCTATCCTGATCGAGGCGGGCTGGACATCGCTGGTAGATGAAGTATGGGTAACGGCAGCCTCTCAGGAAACCGTCCTGAAAAGGTTGAAGGGGAGGGAAGGACTTTCCGAAGCGGAGTCACTGGCACGCATCCGCCACCAGCTACCTTCCGATGAAAGGGTGAAACACGCCAATGTCGTCATAGATACCGACTGCTCGCTTGCCGAGTTAAAAGCCAGGGTAGAGAAGCTCTGGCGGGATATTCACAAACATACTGAAATGAGCTAAAATACATCCGGAGACTCAGGATACCTCAGGATACAAAGAAGGGTACGTTTCATGCACAGGTTCGGGAAAACAGTTCCTGGATAGCACCCGGAGCTGTGTGCGCATAACAATACTTTTATTGGGGGTAAGAGAAATGCCAGAATTCGTTAATCCGTTCAGTGGCAGGTTACCGGAGCGCAAGCTGAGCAAAGAAGAACTCATCCGCGCCATCCGCCTTGACCTGTCGGCAGAGGAGGAAGCCGTTCACCTATATATGGCTCACGTCGGGGCAACAGACAATGCCCTTGCCCGTGAGGTGCTGACTGATATTGCCAACGAAGAGCGTGTGCACGCCGGTGAATTATCCCGCCTGCTCCAGATTCTGACCGGCGATGAGGATAAATGGCTGGCAGAAGGTGCCAGCGAGGTGGATGAGAAAGCATCCGATCTGGGCAAACCGAAGCAGAGCTAAAGCCAGCAGGAAAGCTCATGACATGCTCAGATGCAGGTAAATCAGTTTCTGAGTTGCCCGCATGGGGAAACAGTTCTCCTCATTCATGGTTAATGGTTGATACGCTGTGCTCTGTCATCATAAACCCAGTTTGGAAATAAACGTGCCCGAGCAAGAAGCAAAGGAAGAAAAATTAAGCACCGGCAGATTTGATGGCCGGAACTTACTGCTGACCGGACGTCAGGCGGCGCTGCAATAAGATTGCCCCGAAGATGAGTATGATACCTGTCATGATCGAAAATATCACTTTGATGATAAGATTTATCTCCATGCTGAGAAAAAAGGTAAAAGTGTAGATCCCCGTCAGAACAGAAAGAAGATACATAATGACATGGGCGCTGGGGAGTTTTCCGCTTAATGCCCGGAAGATCAACCAGCCGATAAATAGCATGGTTAACATGACGACAAATCCAACTAACATTCCGACTACCTGCCCCTTTCCGCAAGGTATTTACCCAGAAAACCAAACATGGCTGCCAGCAGGACAAGGCAGATAAGTTGTTCGAGTTCAGAAAGATACCTGGCATAACCGATGGCAAGGGCAACCGCACCGGAAATGCAGAGTACTCCCAAGCCGTACATGATGTACAAAATATATAACCTCATTTCTATCCCCTCAAGCTACCGTGGTACCGGTACGGGTACGTAATAAGGGGGTTTGGGTTCAGGGGAATAATATACCAAGATTGTCTTTTGCACCACACCAGCACGCTTTACCTCAATGGTATACTGCCCTTCGCGAAAACCACGTGTTTCCAGCACCTCGGGGCTAATTGACCAAACCATCTCCAGTTTCTGGAACGGCGCCATCTTTTTATCCTGTGAGAACAGCACCAGCGGATCATGCTGACTTTCATCCTTTAATGTTGCCTCAATGCGGGTTTCATAGGGTGAAAACTGGCGGTTCTCCAGTTCATAGACAAAGGAAATCTTTTCCCCCCACGTGGCATATATCGTGGATTGAGGGAAACGCAGACCGGTTTCGTCAGGTTTTAACGCCGTCTGGTTACCGCGCGTGGTTATTTGAACGGTATCAAAAACACCAAGATACCCACGCGAAACAAGAATGGCAAGAATGGCAGCAAAGCAAGCCAGGGCTAAATACAGAAAGAGATTTTTTCGCATCGGCTTTATCTTATCACAGGAACTGCGTAAAAAACAGTTGTCTTGCCACATTATGTCAAATTAACTCTGGCATACACCATACTCCGACATTCCCGGTCATGGCGCAACATCCGGCTTTCCGTACCCGCAGTGTGTCGCTAACCGGTCATCCTATTCGATACTTTCCAGCCTGCATCCGGTTGGTGAAATGGAAAGCACGGGGAGCGGGGAGCTGCGAATCACCTTCTCCGCCACGCTGCCGAAGGCAAAGCGAGAAACCCCTGACCTGCCGTGGGTAGTCATGATAATCAGGTCAACCTGATTTTTGGCAGCGTAGTCAAGTATCTCTTCCGCCGGTTTGCCCTGGATGACAACGGTCCTGATCGTTATGCCGTCTTTTTTCAGGCCGTCCGCCGTTTTTGAGAGATAATCTTTTGCCTCGGTCACAATTATTTCCGTTACCTTACTCTGAAAATCCCCTCCCATCTTACGGCCTAAATAGAACTCGGGAGCCGGTTCAATCACCCGCAATAAAATCACCTCAGGAACATGATCGCCTCTGGTTATCGCCCTGACGTGCTCCAGACTGCACTCGGAGAACTCAGAACCATCAAGCGGTACAAGTATCTTTTTGTACATCTTGCTCTCCCTGATAAACTTTCTCGCTGACTACCGTATTTATTATAACTTACCGGTGTCCTCATATCCAGTGATAGTTAATTCTGGGTTTATTCTGTTCTGTTGTTTCAACGTAAATTTGAGATGGTAAAAAACGGCGAAACAACCAGGATTGAGCAGAATATCAATATGTGTATCGCTCTGTTTTGGCTGAAACTGAATTGTCATTGTGAGAAGCGAAGCGATGTAATACGGACAAACATCCGCTCTGTCATTGCGAGCCCTCATGCTACGCTCAGGGTAAACTACGCGAAGCAATCCGTAAAATCCGGGTGTGCACAGGACGGATTGCTTCATCGCTCTGCTCCTCGCAATAACATCAACCAACTAAAGATTATCCAAAAGTTGCCTCAACGCAACTCATTATATACCTGCCCGGTCTCACGATGCCGGGTTTCCTGACTTACGTCCCGTGTCCGGTCTGGGATAACTGCGGCATCTTCCAGGAAAGACTTCTCAGCGCGTAATAATCGCCTTCCCCGATCTCACCGGCGCACTTACACCTGCCGCTATCTCCTGAGGTGGATATGATGGCTTTCCCGTCATTGATCTTCTCTCCGCTTTCGTCAGAAGCCCCTGGGCTCTGGACTGGTATTCCAGCTTCTTAATCAGGTTCTCGATGACATTTCCCCAGGTAAACTGTCCCGCGGTCTGCCTTGCCGCCCGGCGAAGCTTCTCGCCTTCCTCAGGGTATTTCTGAAGATACATGATATAAGACTCAATCTCCTTCGGGTCAGCAGTCTCAATCACAATGGAGTTACGAAACGGAATCGCATAATCTTCACCGGTGCTGCCAATAAATGCGATGCCTCCTGCTGCCATCGCCTCAAGACCAACCAGCCCGAAAGGCTCGTGTCCGCTATTTGCCAATACCGCATCAGAGGCATTATAGATAATACGTAAAAAATTCTGCGGGCAGTGAAACTTGATGCTTAAGATGTCTGCCTCACACTTGTACCCGATCGCATGATAGTAATGCTCAAGCGTATTCCCGCTGGAGCTAACATCTTTGACGTTCAGTCCTAAAGAGCAGGCGCGAGACATTACCTCCACTCCGTGAGGCTCGATGCCGCCTCTGGCCAGAAGAACTGTTTGGATACCCCGGTTCTTGAGCCGGGCCACTGCCCCGACCGCCATGTCCCAGCATTTGTCCGGGTCCCATCTGGCTACCTTGGCAATCATAAGCTCCGCACCGACATTTTCTTTCAGACGCGCTGAGGATGCCGTATCAACTTTTTCCAGAAGGGATTTCGGAATGCCGTTGGGAATCACCAGCGGATTCACCCCCAACCCCCACATGATATGCTTCATATACTTGCTGACCGTGGTAATCGTCGCATGGTTTTCCAGCCGCTCCCAATCTACCCGCTCAAAACCGAATGTGTTATTGGCATTCCAGAACATCACGACCCGGTCACGAAAACCACTGACCTGAAGCTCATCACTGATGCGACACATGGCTTCAGCCGTATGCCATTCCTCCCCCATGATGACCACCAACTTACCGAGACTTAACATTGGCTTGACGATACGCTGCACGACAAACCCGGGGATAGACTGATTAAAATCATATAGCTTTTCATTCTCTCCCTGATAGACACCAAGGGGATAATACGCACTAATCCACTGACACCAGCGGTGAAGCACCAGTCTGCCGTCAGCGGTTAGCGCCTCACCATCCTTTCCGGGATCACCGATGAAGAAAAGATGCGTCAGAAAACCCATCTTGACCAGATTATTGCTGAGATTGGTTACCCTTACACCCAGCCCCCCGGCCAATGAGTAACAATCCGGCCCCTCAAAAGAAATGAGCACAAAAACAGTATTCCGGGCATTGATATCCCTTTGCATCGTATCATCAACCTGAATTTATTTATGACCGCCGTTCACCCGGGGTGACCTGTTCACCTCCCGTGAGAACTGAAGCATAGTTTTCTTGGTAAAAACCATCGCTGCCAGTGCCGGGCTCTCCCGGGCAAAATCCTCCAGGGTGAACAGCCCGACCAGATTACCCCTGTCAACCACCGGCAGAATCAGGGTGCTGTTATCCACCATCATGTTTGCAGCATGCCATATATCATCATCGGGTGAGACCGCGGGGATATTGTTTTTCATGACAGAAAAGACTTTTTCCGCCGCCGGGTCAAGCGTCTGAGCAATAATACCAACGACAATATCCCTCTCTGTAATGACACCACGGAACCTGCCGTCATCACACACCGGGATGATCCCGTTTCCGCACGCCTTCATCTGCTGCGCCGCTTCAATAACCGAGGCAGAAGAAGGGATAGAGACAACCATCCTGTCCATAATCTCTGCGATTTTCAGCATAAAATTACCCCCCTTACAGATAGATATCCACGGGCAAGCCCGTGGTACTTTACCATTCAAGCTTCGCTTGTCGCCCTTCAGGGCTTTTAAAAATTAGGTTGGCAAAATAGTTTAACGGAGTTGATATCTGTAATCGCAAGATATAATTGTTAATACTACACTTCGGGCGAATTACATTCATCCACGGGTAAACCCGTGGGTTTCTGCCCTTCGGGTTTCACTAAATTATCACCCCTACTGGAAGGGAGATTGAATACTTTTTTGTTTGATTTCAGCATAAGGCAAAAGGGGCTTTGTTATATCAGAGCAAGAAATTGCATTCT
>JBDRFO010000001.1:0-8297 GCA_043818655.1 Chloroflexota bacterium | reverse complement strand
GTACCATTTGTGAGGCGGTTGCGGTAAAGTCCGGCAGGATTCTATATGCGGGGTCATCCACTACCGCGAGAGAACTCGCCGGACCCGGAAGTAAAGTGATAGACCTTGAGGGGAAAACGGTTCTTCCGGGCATCATCGATTCTCATACCCATCCTCTTGGTGCGGCAATGAGGCATCTTGAGATAGACTGCAGGGATCCTAATATCAAGGGAATTAAAGATATTCAGACTGCCGTTGCGGAAAAGGTCAGGGAAGTCAGCCCCGGAGAGTGGATCCGTGGCGGGAGCTATAATGACTCCAAGCTTATTGAGAAGAGGCAGATAACACGTCAGGAGCTTGATGCGGTTGCCCCAAACAATCCGGTTCTGATACGTTCTGATACGGGACATCAGGTCGTGGTGAACAGCCGGGCGCTCGCACTTGCCGGAATAACGAAGAATACCCCTGACCCGGACGGCGGCAGGATTGAGAGGGATGCCGTCGGGGAAGCCACCGGGCTTTTGTACGAGACGGCGAACAGGATGGTTTCGGATAAGGTTCCGGAGTACACCGTCGAACAGATGAAAGAAGGGCTCCGGTGGCTCTGGGGGCAGTTCTCCGCCTGGGGGATTACATCAACCCATGATGCCAGCGGAGAGATGATTGGTATCCGTGCTTATCAGCAGTTACTGGCAGAGGGCATTCGGAAGGTCAGGGTAAACCTGATGGTCAGGCTGAAGGCCGGGCTTGAGGAGACGCTGGCATCAATGACCGCGCTCGGTATCGAGAGCGGATTGGGCGATGATTGGCTGAAGGTAATGTCGCTCAAGATTATGGGTGACGGCTCGGGTGCCGGCGGCACCGCCGGGGTTTACCACCCCCAGCATCGTGGTCCCGGGGGATTGGGTCTCATGACGACCAGCCCGGAGGTGATGGAGGATATTGTGATGCGTGCCCATCAAGCCGGCATCCGGGTCAGCATCCACAGTATCGGTGACCGGGGGATAGACATTGCCCTTGATTGCATCGAGAAGGCGGCAAAAGCGAAACCGGTTGCTGACATGCGTCACAGGATCGAACATAACAGCTGTTGCACGCCGAAACAGCTGAAGAGAATCAAAGAGTTGGGTGTCACTCCTTCCAGCAGTATCGGCTATATGTATGGACTGGGTGTCCAGTACGCGGAGAACTTCGGCGCAGAGCGGAGCAGGTGGCTTCATCCGCACAAAACCATGAAAGAAATGGGCATCATTGCGGGCGGCAACAGTGACTGTCCGGTCACTTTCTACAGCCCATTTGTCCAGTTGTATGCTGCGGTAACCCGGAAGACAAATAGCGGTCAGGTGGTGGGTCCGGAGGAAGCGATCGGGGTGATGGATGCCATCAGGGTCTACACCTGGAACGGGGCGTATCTGGCAAAGGAAGAGCATCTTAAGGGCAGCATCGAACTGGGGAAACTCGCTGATATGATTGTCCTCGACCGGGATGTCCTGTCGCTACCCGCCGAAGAAATCAAAGATGTAAAAGTGGTCACAACCATCACCGACGGCAAGGTTGTTTTCAACCGTTAGCCTGATATTTTTACCGGCTGTGCGGCAGAGCAAACTATCCTGACGGGCAGGTTATGGTGATTCTTGGCGGCGCGTCTTGCATACTGCATTTTCTTCGTGTGCATTCCCGCAACCATTTGTGACCGATCAATGCCGGGTACACAGGTAGCTCTGACCCCTGCTCGGCTAACGACTGTAAGTAATCCCCCCGGGCAGGGGTTATTGCGATTGCCCCGGCGATTCTTTCGTCTGCTGCCTTTTGCGGAAGTCGGCGATGTAGCGGCGGGCATGTTTGTCACGTCCCAGAAGCAGATCGGTAGCCAGAATAACAGGTCTTACCCTGGCGGCATCCACGATGAGGCAGGTGGCACCGGCAGCAATCGCCATGGTAATGAAGGAGCTGTTGATGATCCCACGTTCGGGCATACCGAAAGAAATATTGCTTGCCCCGAGCGTTATATTTACACCTAGCTCTTCTTTAATCCGGCGGATTGTTTCAATGGTAACCTTTGCGGCGTTCGGTTCGGCGCCGACGGCAAAAGCGAGGCAGTCAATTACCATGTTCTCACGGGAAATGCCAATCTTCTCGGCACGTTCCACGATTTTGTGAGCAATGGCAACACGCCTGTCGACACTCTTCGGGAGTCCTTCATCATCCTGTAGTAATCCGACGACGGGGCAGCCGTACTCTTTTATCAACGGCAGCACCCTTTCCAGCGAGCGGCTTTCTCCGGTAACGGAATTTACCAGAGGCTTCCCGGGGCAGACCTTAAGCGCTGCCTGGATGGCATCGGCATTGTTGCTGTCAATGCAGACAGGAATATCTACCGTTTCCGTCACGATGTTGACCACCTGCGGCAATAAATCGGTCTCATCCACCCCGAACATTCCGACATTGACATCAAGAATATCGGCACCGGCGGCGACCTGTTCCCGTGCTTCCCGGCGGATAACCTCCATGTTCCCGCTCTTTAAGGCTTCTCCCAGATATTTCTTCCCCGCGGGGTTGATGCGCTCACCGATGAGCACCGTCGGCCCGTCACCGGAGATAATTACTTCGTTGGTGGTGCTTGAGACCCTGGTTTTCATGAAACATCCTCTCTTTTACCTTTTCTTAAATGATACCGCCCCAGAAAGCAGGACTGGGTGAAGGTCGGCATGAAATTAGGGGCGGTTGCCAGCTCAATGTAGTGAGCGGACCTTGCGATTATCTTTGCCTCCGCACGCTTTCCGGTGGAAACAAGGGCAAGCCTTGCTCCTGTCCCCGCGGCATTCCCGATCTGGGTAAAGCGTTTCTCGGGTATTGGGGGAAGCATCCCAATCGTGACAGCACTTGCCACATCGATATAAGTGCCGAAAGCACCGGCAATAATCACCCTGTCGATATCATCATCCGCAAGCCCGCCTGTCTCAAGAAGAATCTGGATACCGCTGCGAATTGCTGCTTTGGCAAGCTGTAGCTCCCTGACATCGCCCTGCGTGATGGAAATGTTCTTTTCACTATCAACAATCCTGAACTCACGCTGCCCGTTACCGGATAAAACCGTGTATCCGTTATCAGCCATTCTTCCACCCTTATCCACGATACCGTTATGGTACATTTCGGCAAGTGCGTCAAGGACACCCGAACCGCAGATACCTGAGGGTGGGGCATCCGCGATTGTCCGGTAAGTCACCATGCCATTATTAATCCTCAGTCTCTCGATGGCGCCGTCGGTGGCACGCATCCCGTCGCGGATGTGCCCCCCCTCAAAAGCGGGGCCCGAGGCGCAGGAAACGCTCGTTATTTCGCCGCTCCGGATAAGTGAAATCTCCGTATTGGTGCCGATGTCAATTAAAATCGCCGTATCTTCAATGCTGAGGGCATCTACTGCCAGAAGGTCTGCGGTGTGGTCGGCGCCGACAAACCCGGCAATGTTGGCGGGCAGGTGCACGTAAGCACCGGGCGCGAAATTAAAATTCAGGTCACGTGCCCTGATATCCATTGCCTCGCGGATGGCGGCGACATAGGGTGCGGTTGCCAGCTGCCTTACCGGAAGCCCCAGCAGGAGATGGTGTATCGCCGTGTTCCCCGCCATGACGGCATCGACAATACTGTTACACCTGACGCCGGCACTCCGGCAGAGGTCACCGGCCAGCCCGTTAACGGCATCAACCAGAAGCGTCTGTAAATTCCTGGCTTCCTCCGGTGAGCCTGCGGCTCTTGCCATGCGCGTCACGATATCCCCGCCGTAGCTTACCTGGGGGTTTATCACTGCTTTGCGTGCCATATTCTCTCCGGTCTCCAGGTCGACAAGATAACCGGCAATATTGGTTGTCCCCATGTCCACAGCAAGTCCGAGCGCACGAGCATCTGTGGGGCAGAGGCGGATTACCTCGTTACCGCGCACCGCAACCCGGCACTCCCAGTGACAGCCCCGAAGCAGTGGGGAAATTACCTGCAGGGCAGATAAATCAATGGTACTGCAGCCAAGTTTATGTTCGTGGTTCAGTGCTTCGAGCAGCCTATCCCCGTCAGCAACGGGGGTGGAGAGCGCCGGCGGATCAAGCTTAACCTGATAGAATTTCACCGCAGGCTCCGGTTTGACTGTTATCTCGATACCCTCCACCTGGATACGCTGAAGGGTGGTCATGGATTCCGGCGGGAGATAAACCGTCCCGTCTTCTAAGGGATAAGTCTGGCAGGCAAGACGCCAGCCTTTATCCAGCTCTTCACTGGAAAAAAATAAAAGCTCCCTTTTTGTCGGCGGTGTTGCGGCGCCCTGCATCACCCGGATGCGGCACGAATGACAGGTGCCGTGTCCGTCACAGATACTGTTAATGCCAATACCCAGTTCGCGGGCGACGTCAAGGATGGATTTATCCTTTGCACACCTTCCTCGCCGTCCGACCGGCTCAAAATCAATGTAAAATTGTCTCATGTGTCCTGATTATCGGATTTTAAGCAGACATACAAATATTCCAGGCCAGATACCCTGTAAATTGTCTCTCATTGCCCTGACCCACCGTTTATGTTTACCCGCTTAGCTGGTGAAAAGTTGAATTGATATTATGCACGGTGATGAGATTTATAGTGAGTTGACAGACCCCTGTAAGTCCGGATGCTCACATTTTTGTTCAGGCTGGTAACGGTACATACAGCCCTTGCCGCATGAGCACATATCACATCTCTGGGCAGCATCCCAGACAGGCATATCCTCACCCAGTCCCATCACCATGGAGATCGATTTTGCGGGCACCATCATGGCGGTTTCGGTGAGCCTTACGTTGATGGCATCCGCCGGGACGAGATTGAAGAGCTTGTACTGTTCGACAAGCGGCCAGCTAATGCCGCCCGGACTTACCGAACTGCTTGTCTGGAAGCCCTGTTTTGCTGTCTCTTTACTGATAATCTCGCGGACAGCCGGACGCAGGTTCTCCGTGCTTGCGTTACCCAGGGCATCCAGCACCAGCCCACTCAGGTAATGTCCCTGCTTGAAGCATTCGGTCACCCGCGCCTCCAGCCCGGGTCCGATGGTGGCAACAGCAACGGCAAGTGCGCTCGCCCGTTTGAAGATTCTGGAAAAGATGGTGCCGTGAAGGGTTGTTCCGCCATCCAGATAACAGTCTTCCCTATCAATTTTGATTACCGGATAGATATCGTAAGCAAGTACGGGACGCACCAGTTTCCGGACATCTTCACTCTCAAGCATCTCATCCACAAGCCGTTCAATCTCCGGGCGCACTGACGCGCCGGCCCCCATCCCGAGTCCTCTCAAAACGTCCTTTTTATTCGTGTGGAGTAAAATATCGCTGACAACAGTCATGTCTGTTTGTCCCCGTTAATGCATTTGCACTTTCCTGGTCGCGTGGTTCATGCATGATGTGGATTAATAAATGCCGTACTCCCTGGTAAATTCAATCATGGCATGGATATTTTCGATCTTGGCATCATCAAGCCCGACGCCAGCATCCATGATGTACCCGCCGCCTTTCCCGACAACATCAATCATCTTCTTGCACCGCGTCCTCACGTCATCAGGGGAGCCGGTGCACATGAGGGTAATCGGAAGCCCTCCCTGGATACAGGCAATACCCTTCAGGATATCCTTTGCCCGTACCATGTCGACATTTTCAAAACGGTAGCAGACCTTCCCCTTCGGGATGTCGGCGAGAAACTCGAGACGGGAGGTGTATTCACCCTCGACGAAAGGACAGGGGTTAAGCCCGGCATCAATCAAGCCCACCATGAGTGCCCTGAAACCGGGCCAGTAAAATTTCCCGTACTGTTCTTTTGACATAAAGAATTCCTGCCCCTTATGGAGAGGGATAAAAACGCGCTTGCAGGTGGCCTGTTCTCCGGCAGCAACCGCCCGTGCCATGATCATGGGAAGCACCTTGTCAATTGCCGCCAGGAGTTTATCGGGTTGGCGGTACATATCAAGCATGGCGCCGCGGGTGCCGCGGAACTGGTCGGAAATCAGGTCAAATGGAACAATCGAGCCTACCCCGTTGACGGGCGGAAAGCCGAGGCTTTCCATCTTTTTAGTGTAAGCGCTGGATGCCGCCGTATTCCGTGCTGCCTGCTTTCTTATCTTATCCAGTGTGACAAAAGCTGCGTCCATCTCCGGTGTGTTAAGCATGGAAAGGGCATTAAAACCGCTGTGTGAGTAGATCATTCTCAGCGAAGGGAGATTCTTCATTGCTTCCAGGCTGCCGAAAACACGGGGCCAGAATTTGGTAAGCATAAAGTAGGTCGGGTCAAAAAGGAATTCGTCGTATTCATCCGCTTTCAGGTTCTCAAAATCAAGGTACTGAAAAGAGCGGTTATCGCCAACGCCGTGCCCGGGCCATTTCATCATTTTGTAATCCACGATGTCGGCAAGCATCCCGACGTGACGGGTGCCGAACGGGTTTTCACAGGCATCCGGCTGAAAATCAGTGATGGTCTTTTCCCAGGCGGCTGACATCTTGGCGCTTTCGTACATTGCCTCTTTATAGGTAATACCGTAATACCTTGCGGCAAAAAAACTGAAGCTGGGCGTGACCGGTACCCGGTCAGGTATTCTCAGGGCAATGGCGTCTTCAATCCGCTTTTCCCGTTCCTGGTAAAGTTTGGCAGGGCTTTTATCAGTTGTTCCGGACATGTTAGTTCCCTCCAATCCATTTTCTTGAGAAGGAGACAGCGGTCATGGCATCAGGTCCCCAGCCATCCGCCCCGGTATACTTGCGGACATTGTCATCAATCTGACCGCCCCCGATACAAATCTTGACCTTATCACGAAGCCCCGCTTCTTTGATGGTATCAACCGTCTGTTTCATGGAATCAAAGGCAAGGGTTAAGAAGCCGGAAAGTAAGACTACCGGAGCTCTGGTCTCGGTGATTTTGTCGGCAAACACGCCGGGGGGAATATCGACGCCGAGGTCGTAGACCTCGAAGCCGCTGGTATCAAGCATGAAGGTAACAATGTTCTTCCCGATATCGTGGATGTCTCCCACAACGGTGCCGATGATGACTTTACCCAGCTTCTGTGTTGCGGCAATTCCCGTCATCCTGGGTTTAACAATCGCGGTTATTTCGTTCAGGATTTCCCCGGAATAGACGAGGTCAGGGATAAAGTACTCTTTCTTCTCAAATCGGCCACCAACGATTTCCATCGCACTCCGGACGTCAGCAAGGATACCCATGGGGTCTTCGTTTGCATCAAGTCTTGCCTTAACAATGCTCAGAGCCTCTTTTTCGTTGAGGTTGGATAGTTCGGTTACGAGATTATCTGCCAAGGTTTTCCTCCTTATATGGATGATTTCTGCCAGCCTTGAGGTGAGTGTATATCGTGAATACTAAGTGTGCATTTCGTCTGTAATTGTATCATAATTCGGAACCCAAAAATAAATTAGACGAATTACCGATTCATATAGTTACTGACCGGGTTTTCGCCGTCTCCCATTCATTTGAGGACAACCGTGATTGAACAAAAAAAGAAATATCAGCTGTTTCATCACAACTATTTCACAGGCGGTCAGACGGTTAATGCTATAATATCCATAGTCAAAAAGGATTAAATCTCGTACAGAAGAAAGGAACGATATGACATCAGGAACTGATCTTACACTGGAGAAACAATGGCTCTCTGAACAGCACGCCCGAACAGTGGTAAATAATCTTCAGAAGAAAAACATCAGCGCTCAGTATGTTCCCGGACGACAGGAGGCATTAGCCGCTGTGCTGAACATGATTCCCGCCGGGGTTACGGTTGCCCGGGGAGATTCAATCAGCGTTGACCAGATTGGGATTATTGAAGAACTAAAAAAGCGTAAGCAGGAAGTAATTGACCCTCATGAGAGAAATGCCGACGGTTCATATCTCTACCCCGATATTAAACAGAGGAATATGGTTGCCAGAAAGGCATTTACGGCTGATGTCTATCTGGTCGGCACAAATGCGGTTACCCTTGACGGGAAACTGGTCAACATCGATGCCTGGGGAAACCGGGTTTCCGCCATGATTTTCGGCCCAGAAAAGGTGATTATTGTTGCCGGGGTAAATAAGATTGTCAGGGATGCGGACGAGGGGATCGCACGAATTCACAACATTGCGGCACCGATGAACGCCAAGCGGCATTTTCTGAAACACAACCGGACGGATTTTGGCAACCTGCCCTGTGCGCGAACCGGCACCTGTATTAACTGTAACAATGATTGGAGACTCTGCCGCTACACCGTGATTATCGAAGGCTCCATGATTCGCGAGAAAGGGCGAATAAACGTGGTGCTGGTTGGCGAAGAGCT